>DATNKC010000022.1:0-3547 GCA_035603615.1 Steroidobacteraceae bacterium
CGATTGGCGACCGCCGCAGCATTTCTATTTCGCGAGCGCAAAAGGTCGCAATATTCATAACATGATCGTACTGCCGCCGGCGTTCGACGCCGCAAAGAAATATCCGCTGCTGGTCTTGATTCACGGCGGAGCGGCGAGCAACAACCCGGATCAGATTGGATTGCGTTGGAACTATCACCTATTGGCAGCGCCTGGCTACGTTATCTTGATGACGGACTACACGGGTTCTACCAGCTTCGGGGAGAAATTCGCGCAGGCCATCAAGCTTGATCCTTTGAGAACACCCGGCGATGAAATCAACCAGGCGGTTGACGAGGCCATCAAGCGCTATCCCTTCATCGATGGGTCCCGGGCTTGCGCCGCGGGCGCCAGTTACGGCGGACATTTGGCCAATTGGATCGAAGCGACCACCACGCGGTACAAGTGCATTGTCAGTCACGCCGGCGAGGTTGACCTCACCAGTCAATGGGGTACCAGCGACGGGATCTATGGCCGCGAGGTCACCAATGGCGGGCCGCCATGGGAAGGAAATCCGGTGTGGCGCGATCAAAGCCCTCTTAGCTATGCCGCGAATTGGAAGACACCAATGCTGCTCAGCATCGGTGAACGCGACTTTAGAGTCCCGATCAACAACACCCTGGAGAATTGGAGCGCGCTGCAACGCATGCGCGTCCCGAGCCGCCTGCTCGTCTGGCCGGATGCGTGGCATTGGATTCTCAAACCCGAGGACAGCCGCCATTTCTACGAAGAGGTGCACAAGTGGCTCGCCACCTACCTCAAAGACGGGGCTCCCGCACCGTAGCCTAAAAGAATGTCGCGCAGCGCCTTTGCGCTGCGCGACATTTAAGCTTCACTTGCCCTGGTTGCTGGTTCTGCGGATGAAATCGACGACATTGTCGTGCAGCAGCTTCAACGATGCGTCCTTGGCATAGACCATATGGCCCGAGTCATAGAACTTGAACTCGATATTCGAGTGCAGATTATCGGGCATCGGCAAATGACGCATTTCATAGACGCCCTGGTAGAACGGCGTCGCCAGATCGAAATAGCCCGCGTTCAGCTGGACCTTTAGGTTCGGATTGATTTTCATTGCGTTCGCAAGGTCCGGCATGACGTTGGAACCCTGACGCGAAGAGCCAAAGCGCTGACCCTGACCCGGCTGCTGGTGCACGAAGCTCCAATTCCTGCCGGCCGAACTGCTGCTATGAAAGTCCCTGTCGCCCCCGTAGCGAAGCTCCTTGCGCGCGTACTCATTGAACGCCGAGATGTAGGCGGATCCCAACGCGCTGGACTGCGGATCGTATTCCGCACGCTGGCTCAGAGGGTCGATATCGGGACCGGAAAACCGCGTATCCAGGCGGCCCGTGGTCAATCCGGCGTCGTCCTGCAGGGTTTGGCGAAATTCCCCGCCATCGATGCGCAGGTCTGCTTTCAGGATGTATTCCACCGAAAGGCCGGTGTAGCCGTGCAGTTTCTCCGCGATCGCGCGCTTGTCGGCAGGACTCAGATCGGAGCCGGCCGCCAGTGCGCGGGCGTAGTCGCCCATGGCGAACTGCTCTACTTCGGCCAAAAGGGATTCAAGATCCTTATGATCGCCTGGCAATTTCTTGTGATACCAAGCGGTCGCGGCGTAGGTGGGAAGAGCGGTCTGATACGGCGTATCGATGCCGGGATTGCCTTGGGGACGATCGGGACTCAAGTCAAAATTGAGAATTTGCGACAACAGAATGACGCCGTTGAAATCAATCGAGCGCTCCGATTCAAGTTGATTGATGAGCACGGCCGAGCGCGGAGTTCCATAGCTCTCGCCGAACAGATACTTGGGAGAGTTCCAACGCCCGTACTTCGTGAGAAACTGCGAGATAAATTGCGCGAAAGCATAGGCGTCTTGATCCACGCCGTAGAACGCCTTTTCCTTGTCCTTGCCGGCGATCCGGCTGAACCCAGTGCCGGGCGCATCGATGAAAACCAGATCGGAAGCATCGAGCAGGCTCGAACCGTTGTTGATCAGTGAGTAGGGAGCCGCGGGCGTGTGCGCGTCGGTTGCGGTCACGATGCGGCGGGGTCCGAAGGCGCCCATGTGCAACCATACGGTGGCGGAGCCGGGGCCGCCGTTGTAGATAAATGTCACGGGCCGGGAGCCGCCGCCGTTCTTGAAATAAGCAACGTAGAACATCGAGGCCTCGGCGGTCGGATTTCTACCCTCGCCGCCCTCTTCGCCGCCGGAAGGATTGCCCCGATCCGCCTTGGGATCGCGCGGCACATCGTCCCAGTCCCTCGGATGCACGATGAGCGTGCCGGCAATCGCTTGATAAGCGATGGATTGGCCGCCGATGGTCACGCTCCCGTTGCTGCTGACCGACTCTGATTTGAAAGGCTCAAACTTGCCCCCGTCGGACTTCCCGCCGTCGGATTTTTCCGAGTCGCCGTCTGGTTTTCTGTCCGGGGGGCTCGATGCAGGCGCGGCAGCCAGGAACGCAGGCAGCGCCAGCGCAAGGGCCACACCTAGGAAAGCACCGATTTTGAATCGATTCATTATCTTTCTCCAAATGAGTTTTTGTGTCTGTCCTGGCCATTTTAACGGCAGCCAGCCCGTGAAGTAACTGGTGGATTCCCTCAATGTCGAAGCGCGTCTATAGTGACGGCGAAGAAAAACGAGGTCATTTATGAGAATACTGCATTGGTCGGCGCTGCAATCGGCTCTGGTCCTTATGGCGGCCGCGCATGCGCAGGCGCAGGCGCCGCAGGCGGCCCAGGATGGATTGTATTTTCCAAGCGCAGTCACGCAAACCGAAACCGATGAATACACGCGCTACGAGCTGCTGGCTCCCGAGACGGCGAGTTTCAAGATTTATTATGAAGTGACCGCGACGACGGCCGGTGCGAAATTTTTCTACAATCCCATCCGCAAGGGCAGCGCCGCGAGCGACGAGAGCGTCTATGACGCGATGCTTGGAGTGCCGCTGCATTTTGAGGTGGTCAGCGGCGCGCAGGCACGAATGGATCCGTTGATGCCCGATGCAGATCTCGACACGCATTTCATCAAGGTCACCCTGGCCCGGCCGGTCCCGCTGCATGGCGAAGGCCGCGTGATCATCGTCAAGACTTACAAAGACCCTAAAAGCTACCGCGTGGAGGGCAACACGATCGTCTTCGATCGACCGCTAGGCATTAAGCGCAACAAAGTCGTGCTGCCGCCGGGATACGAAGTGACGGGATTGACGGTGCCCTCGCAGATTCTCACTGAAAAAGACGGCCGTATCGCCATCAGTTTCCTGCACGCGGGAAGCGGCGAAGCACCATTGGTGCTGCGGGCGAAGAACACGGCGCAGACTGGAGCCGCCGCGCTGCCAAAAGCGCTGACGGCCGCGCGCAGCTGGGAGTCGCCTTTTGCCGGCCCAGCCGAGGAGGAGCGGCTCGCCGAGCGGGCGCACCAAGATCGGGACATCGTGTACTTCCTGCAGCAACCCGAAACGCATGCGTTCAGCCTTTATCATGACTACACCGAAACTCGGCCTGGCATCAGCGGTTACGCCAATATCGTTCG
>DATNKC010000023.1:0-6679 GCA_035603615.1 Steroidobacteraceae bacterium
ACCTCAAAGAATTCGCGGCAGCGTGGCCCGAGACCTAAGCTCAAGTCTGGTTCAGGAAGGCGATATCGTCGATCTGGCGCACGATGGCCGCGGCGTCGCGCGCGTCGAGGGCAAGGCCGTGTTCATCGAGGGCGCGCTGCCGTCGGAGCGCGTGCGTTTTCGTGTGCACAAGCGCCGCCGGCACATGGACGAAGCAGGCCTGGTCGACGTTCTGGTTGCATCACCCGAGCGTGCCGTTCCGCGTTGCGCTCACTTCGGTATTTGCGGCGGTTGCTCCTTGCAGCATCTTGCGCCGGCCGCGCAGCTCGCCGCCAAAGAGCGCCAACTGCTCGAGAATTTGCAGCGCATCGGCACTGTGCAACCTCAGCGGGTCCTTGAACCTCTGCGCGGACCGGAGTGGGCGTATCGCCGGCGTGCGCGCTTAGGGATCAAGTATGTGCACAAGAAAGGCCGCGTGCTGGCGGGGTTTCGCGAACGAGAAAAGCCCTATATTGCCGATATCCAGCGTTGCGAAGTGTTGCTCGCGCCGCTCGCGAGTCTGCCTGCCGAATTGGCGGCGCTGACCGAGACCCTGACGATTCGCGAGAAATTGCCGCAAGTCGAAGTGGCGGCAGGGGATCAGGCGACCGCGCTGGTGTTTCGGGTGCTGGAATCCCCCGGAGCCGCGGATCTGGAAAAACTTGCCGCGTTCGGCGCGCAGCGTGGGCTGCAGATCTTTTTGCAACCGGGCGGCCTCGACACCGTGCGGCCGTTGCGTGATGACTACCCGCCGCTCGACTACGCGGTGGACGGCGGCAGCGTGGTGATAGAGTTTGGACCGGTCGATTTCATTCAGGTGAACCGCGACATCAATTCATCCATGGTCGATGCGGCGATGACGCTGTTGCAGCCGCAGGCGGGCGATGCCGCGCTCGATCTGTTCTGCGGATTGGGAAATTTCAGCTTGCCGTTGGCGCGCCGCACGCGGGAGGTTACGGGCGTGGAGGGCGATGCCTCGCTGGTGTCCAAGGCGGGCGCCAACGCCGTGCGCAATGGCATCGGCAACTTAAGGCTGGCGCGCGAGAATCTATTCGAACCGAAGAGCTTTGGCGCCTGGGCAAACGAGCACTATGATCTGGTGCTGCTGGACCCGCCGCGCGCCGGCGCCGCGGAGCTCCTGAGTTGCATGCCTCGCTGGGGTCCGCGGCGGGTCGTGTATATTTCCTGTCATCCGGGCAGTCTCGCGCGCGATGCGCAGATTCTGGTCGCCGAGCACGGGTTTGAGCTGTCCGCAGCGGGGGTGATGGACATGTTTCCGCATACCACACACGTCGAGTCGATTGCAGTATTCGAGAAGCGCCCATGAGCTTGGGTCCCTTGATGGTCGATATCGCCGGGACCGAGCTGACGCCGGACGACGTCCAGGTGCTGTCGCACCCCTTGGTGGGCAGCGTCATTCTGTTCAGCCGCAATTATCGTGACGCGGCGCAAGTTTCCAGCCTGACGGCGGCTATCCGCGCCGTGCGCACCCCCTCCCTATTGGTCGCGGTTGACCATGAGGGAGGGCGGGTGCAGCGCTTCCGCGATGGCTTTACGCGCCTGCCGCCCGCCCGCTCCTTGGGCCGCCGCTATGATGAGGATCGCCGCGAGGGGCTGTCTTTGGCCCAAGCTGCCGGCTGGTTGATGGCCAGCGAACTTAGGGCCGTGGGTGTTGATTTCAGCTTTGCGCCCTGCGTCGACCTGGACTATGGCGTGAGCGAAATCATCGGCGATCGGGCCTTCCATCGGGACCCGGATGCGGTGGCCGCGCTGGCCGTAGCCTATATGTCGGGTATGCGAGAGGCCGGCATGGCTGCGACGGCCAAGCATTTTCCAGGGCATGGCGCGGTGTTTGCCGATTCCCATGTGGCGTTGCCCATCGACCGCCGCAATTTCGTGGATTTGGAGCCGGATATTCGGCCTTATCGGCTGCTGATCGCGAACAATGTGGCCGGGGTCATGGGCGCCCACGTGGTGTTTCCGGCGGTGGACCCCCTGCCGGCCAGCCTCTCCCAGCGCTGGATATCCGGTGTGCTGCGCGGGGACTTGGGGTTCCATGGCTGCGTCTTCGCCGACGATCTGACCATGGCCGGCGCCGCCGCCTTTGGAGGCGTAATAGAGCGGGCGGAGCTGGCATTTGCTGCAGGTTGCGACGTCCTCCCCATTTGCAACGATAGACAAGCGGTAAAGTCTGTGCTCAATCACTTCGGGCCGGATTTGGGCTCGCCGGCCTCTCAGGCCCGGGTGGTTCGAATGCGGGCGCGGGGTGAGGCCCCGGTAAATCTTGGAGCGGACCGGCAGTGGCAGCAGACGGTAATGATGATCGCAAACCTCTCGGCAACACCTCCCCTGGTGCTGACGGAGGGCAATCATGACGGAGTTTGATCAGGGACTGTTTCGGCGCCTGGTCGAGAGCTCACCGGAGGGCGTGGTGCTGATCGATGCGCAAGGCGCGGATCACCCGGTGATCTACGTCAATCCGGCCTTCGAGGCGCTGACCGGATATTCGGCGGCGGAGTTGATTGGGCGAAATCTGCGTTTACTGCAAGCCGATGATCGAGAGCAGGATGGGCGCCATCGGCTGCGCGATGCCATGAGCCGCGGAGAAACCTGCCGAGTGTTGTTGCGCAACTATCGCAAGGACGGCAGCCTCTTTTGGAATGAAATGACGGTGATGCCGCTGCGCCACCCGGACGGTTGCGTTACGCATTATGCGGGCCATCACCGCGATGCCGGCGAGCGCCTGCGCATCGATCCCAAGGTCGCCAAGGACAGCTTGAGCGGTGCTCATCAACCGACCGCGGTCGCGGTGCGCGACGACCGCTTGACGGGTCTTTATACGCTGCCCTACCTCGAAGAATTACTGAAGCGCGATTGGGCCGTCGCGCATCGCGAACAGCGCAGTATCGCGGTGTTCGCGGTCGATATCGACGCTTTGGATCTTTACAACACCACCTTCGGGCGCGCCGCGGGCGATTCAACCATCCGTCGCGTTGCGCACATCGTGTCAGGCTGCTTGCGCCGCTCGAGCGATGTCACGGCGCGCATCGACGGCGGCAGCCTGATTGCGTTTGCGCCCGGCCTGTCGATCGAGCAAGCCTTGCGCGTCGGCCAGCTCATGGCTGAACGGGTGCGCGATTTGCGGATTCATCATCCGCGTTCAGCGGTGCTGCGCTATATCAGTATTAGCGTGGGCGTATGCGCCGGCACCCCGGGCGCTTCCGACAGCCCCTCTGATCTTCTGCAAAGAGCGCAGCAGCAGCTGCAGTTCGCGAAGAAATCGGGCCGCAATCAGGCCGCCTAGGTAGCGTGAGAAGACTCGAGGGCCCGAAGAGAACAGGGCCTCGAGTCTTCTCACGCTACCTGGCGATCGCTCGGGTCCGTCTATATCACCACGCCGTCTGAAAGGCCGACTGGAATTGTGCCGGCGAAATTTCCGGTCAATCTCGCGTGCTAGACTCATATGACTTTGAATATATCACCGCAAGCGAGGGAGCGATTGGACGCGTCCGCGATCGCCAGCCGCGAGGCCGGCCTCCATAAAGAGCTGAGCCGGCCTCAGCTCATCATGATCGGTCTCGGCGGCGCGATCGGCACGGGCCTGTTCATGGGCAGCGGTGTTGCGATCGGTTATGCGGGGCCGGCGGTGATAGTCAGTTATGCGATCGCGGCGATCGCCGCGGTGGCGATCGTCTTCAGCCTGTCGGAGATGGCGGTAATGCATCCGACCGCAGGTTCTTTTGGCACCTACGCGGAGATTTATTTAAACCCCTGGGCTGGGATCATCGCACGCTACTCCTACTGGATGGCGCAAGTGATCGCCGTCGGCGCCGAGGCGGTGGCGGCAGGTGTCTACATGACCTTTTATTTCCCGGGCACGCCGGTCTGGCTGTGGTCGGTGGGATTTGCCCTGGTGCTGCTCTACTTCAATTCGCGCTCAGTGCATAATTTTGGTTCCATTGAATATTGGTTTGCGCTCATCAAAGTGGTGGCGATCGTCATCTTCATCATTTTGGGGATCGCGACAATCTTTGGGCTGTGGACGAAGCCGGTCGGTTTCCACAATCTGACCGGACTTCCAGGCGGTTTCATGCCGCACGGATTCGGCGGTGTCTGGATGGCGGTGATCCTCGGAATCCTGTCGTTCAATGGCATCGAAGTCATCGCCGTCACTTCCGGAGAGGCCAAGGATCCGGTGCGTACCATCCCCGCCGCGCTGCGCTCCATGGCATTGCGATTATTTCTGTTCTACATCCTTGCGCTCACCATCGTCGTCACCTTTGTTCCCTGGACCGAAACGGGCGCAACGGTCGTCACACAGAGTCCATTCGTGCGCATCTTCGCCCACTCGGGTATTCGCCATGCGGCCGGCATCATGAACTTCGTGGTGTTGAGCGCCGCGCTGTCGAGCATGAATACCAACGTCTATCTCTGCTCGCGGATGCTGTTCTCCTTGTCGCGCGGCGGATTTGCGCCGGGGTTCTTAGGCAAGCTTGGCAAAAACGGCACGCCGATCACGGCCATTTTAGTCTCCGGCGCCTGCATCCTGTCGGCTGCGGCGCTCTCGAAGCTGACGCCGCTCGCATACAACTACCTGTTCGGCGTCGCGCTGTTCGACGCGATGATCGTGTGGATCATCATTCTACTGAGTCATTTGAGCTTTCGACGGAGGCACAAATTGGCCGACTTGCCGGTTCGCACGCCGGGTTTTCCCGTGGTGCAAATTGCCGGACTGCTGCTGCTGTGCGCGGTATTGGTCACCATGGGGTTGGACCGCGAGACCTGGCAGATCTCATGGATCGTAGGCATTCCCTGGCTGGCGCTGCTGACAGTGGGCTATTTTCTCACGAAGGCGCGGCGAGCCCGGCAGGGGGCGTGAGAAAGGGCATTTCACCGCGGAGGATCGTGGCGAACACGTTGCTATCGATATTGCCGCCGGATATGACGGCGCACACCTTGGATTGCGAATATTGTGCCGCCAGCGCGGCAGCGACGGACAGCGCGCCGGCGCCTTCGGCCACGATGCGGTTGTTTTCAGCGAGCAGCTTGATTGTCTGCGCGACCTGGGCGAGCGGAACGGTGAGCACTTCATCGATCATCGTCCGCAGCAGTGGCCACATTTCAGGCAGCACGGAACCATAGCCCACGCCACTGACGAAACCCGCGTCGTGCGCGGTGGGTGTCGGGACGCCGGCTTGGAAAGCGGATCGCAACGGCTGCGCGCTGGCCAGTTCGCAGGCGATTATCTTTACGTCGGGCCGCAGCGCGCGAACGGCGCAGGCGATGCCGGACGCAAGGCCGCCGCCGCCGAAGGGAACGAGGATTGCCTCCACATCGGGCCACTGTTCGAGAATTTCGACGCCAATCGTGGCATCGCCGGCGAGGGAGGCGGGATCCCGCACCGCGTCGATGTAGGTGCCTTCTTGATCGTCGAGCGTGCCGGCTTCGATCGCGCGCCACCAAACATCGTTGGCGCGAACCTCGATTTTCGCGCCCAAACGGCGCAGTTTTTCCAGCTTCGCTTCCGGTGCATTGGCTGGGACCACGGCGGTGGCGCTGATTTTTAAGCGGCGCGCCATCCAGGCCACCCCAAGCGCGCTGTTGCCCGAGCTGGTGGTGTAGATGCCGGCATTCAATTCCGTGCGGCGCCGGCAGAGGACCGCGTTCGCGATCGGCCGAATTTTGAATGAACCGATCGGCTGAAGATTTTCCAGCTTCAATCGAATGGTTTTACCCGGCGGTGCGATATCGCAGGCAACCAGCGGGGAGATCATGCTCAAGCCTTCAATTCGAGTCCGAGCGGCGTCGATCTGCGCCATGTCAACCGGTTTTACTTCGTCAAACAAGCAATGTCCTCGCGATACCACGCTGCGGCGCACCCGTTTCTCATAATTGCATGTTTATATGACTGTGCATATAATTCGCTTCGATTTCTTGCGACAGGAACCGTCAAACATGGAACAAAATTTCGAGGCGCTGCGCAAGGAATTCCCCGTACTGCAGCGAAAGACCTATCTTAACAGCGGTTCGTATTGCGCACTTGCGAACGAGGTAAGAGCGGCATTCAACGCCTACATGGAAGATCGGTTGCTGGTGGGCGCGAACTGGGACGTTTGGGTGACGAAGAACGAGTCGGTGCGCAATTTGACCGCGACGCTGCTGCACGCCTCGCCCGATGAGATCGCCGTGACCGCATCGGTTTCTGCCGGATTGAATGCGCTGGCGAGCGCGATCGAGTTCACCGGCCCCCGCAACAAGGTCGTGGTCAGCGATTTCGAGTTTCCCACCAATGCGCAGATCTGGCACGCGCAAGAGCCGCGCGGCGCGAAAGTCGTTCATGTGCCGCGCGCCGCCGACGGCTATATCCCGGCGGAAATGTTCGCAAAGGCGATCGACGAACAAACGAAACTCGTGGCGATCACCCATGTGTGTTTCCGCAACGGCGCAAAACTCGATATTCCCGGCATCGTGCGCCTCGCGCGGGCCAAGGGTGCCATGGTGCTGCTCGATTGCTATCAGTCGGTGGGTTCGCTCGATATCGATGTCAAGGCCCTGGACGTCGACTTCGCGGCGGGAGGCATGCTCAAGTACTTGTTGGGTACGGCGGGGATCGGCTTCCTGTATGCAAAGGACTCTTGCGTACGCACGCTGGTGCCGACCA
>DATNKC010000024.1:0-7286 GCA_035603615.1 Steroidobacteraceae bacterium
TGCTCATGGATGGTTATGCCAACGAGGATGACAATGTTCTGAAGCTGCCGGGCGGCGTCTACAAGGGCGTCACCTTGCGCGCCTACGATTCGAAAACCGGGCAGTGGGCAATTTGGTGGTTGGACGGGCGGGATCCCTTCGCCAATCTCGATCCGCCGGTGAAGGGCCGCTTCGTGAATGGCGTCGGGACGTTCTATTCCAACGATGTGCTGCGCGGCAAAACGGTGCGCGTGCGCTTCGTGTGGTCGAACATCACGGCGGATGGCGCGCACTGGGAACAGGCTTTTTCGCCCGACGGCGGCAAGACCTGGGAGGTCAATTGGATCACGGATTTCAAGCGCCAGAGGTAGGGTACAATTGAGGGCATGTCCGAGCAACGCCCGACCCGCAGCGGCGAAAAATACCTGACGCCCCAAGGCTTTAGCGCCATCAAGGATGGCATCAAGCAGACGCATTTAGCCGCCTCGAATCCGCGCAAGCCCGCCTGGTTGCGCGCGCCCTTGGCCACGGGCGCCGCATTCGGCGCGGTCAAGCAAATCGTCCGCGAGCATCGCTTGAGCACGGTGTGCGAAGAGGCGAAATGTCCGAATATCGGCGAATGCTGGAACGCGGGCACCGCAACCATTATGTTGATGGGCGCCGTGTGCACGCGCGCGTGCCGCTTTTGCGCGGTCGATACCGGCAACCCGCGCGGCTGGCTGGATGCGGAAGAGCCGCAAAACGTCGCCAAGTCGGTGCAGCTCATGCGCCTGAAGTACGTGGTGCTGACCTCGGTGGACCGCGACGACCTGCCGGACGGCGGCGCGGCGCACTACGCGGCGGCGATTCGCGCCATCAAGGCTCTGAATCCGAACACCGCGGTCGAAGCCCTGACGCCGGATTTCCAAGGCGTCGCGGCGGATGTGCGAACCGTGCTCGACTCGGGACTGGACGTGTTTGCGCAAAATGTGGAAACGGTGCGGCGTTTGACTCATCCGGTGCGCGATCCGCGCGCGGGCTACGACCAGACTCTCGAGGTACTGCGCGGCGCGAAAGCCTATAAACCGGAGGTGCTCACGAAAACCAGCTTGATGCTGGGATTGGGCGAGACGGATGCGGAAATACGCGAGACCCTGGCGGATCTGCGCGCGGCACAGGTCGACGTGCTGACCCTGGGTCAGTATCTGCGCCCCACGCCGAATCATTTAAATGTGGAGCGATTCGTCACCCCGCAGCAATTCGACGACTACCGCGAGTGGGCGCTGAAGCTCGGATTTCTTGAATGCGTTTCGGGTCCCTTGGTGCGCTCGAGCTATCGCGCCGAGCAGGCGCTGGCGCGCAATAATGCGGGCCTGGATAACGCCAAGCTTGCCGTCAAGGCCGCCGGCGCCTAAAGATTCATGAGCGACTCGCCGCTGATTCGCCACCTCGGGCTGGCGCCGTACGAACCGACCTGGCGGGCGATGCAGAAATTTACCGATGAGCGGCAGGATGCCACGCGCGATGAGGTCTGGTTCGTCGAGCATCCGCCGGTATTCACCCTGGGATTGAACGCCAGCCGAGAACACCTGCTTGCGCCGGGCGATATCCCCGTGGTGCAAATCGATCGCGGCGGCCAGGTGACCTATCACGGGCCGGGCCAGCTGATGATTTATCCGCTGCTGAATTTGCGGCGGCGGAAGCTGGGCGTTCGTGATTTGGTGGTGGCGTTGGAGAACGCCGTCATCGACTATGCGGCCGAACTCGGCATAAGCGCCTCGGGCTCGAGGCAAGCGCCCGGCGTGTACGTCGAGGGCGCGAAGCTGGCCAGCGTAGGCTTGCGCATTCGCCGCGGCGCCTGCTATCACGGCATGGCGTTGAACGTGGCCCTCGACCTTCAGCCCTTCGAACGCATCAATGTGTGCGGCTATAAGGATTTGCGCGTGACGCGGCTTGCGGATCTTGGGGTAAGCGCCGGCGTCGATTCCGTCGCGCAGGATTTACTGCCGCATCTGCTGCGGCGACTGGGCTATGCGCCGGCTGGCGCGCGCTACAGTGCCATCAACACCGACTTGCAGGCGGTGAGTTCGCGGTAGATCTTATCGAGCTGCTCGCGGCTCGTGGCGTGCACGGTATAGGTCAATGCCAGGAAATTGCCGTCCGCACTGGTGCGCGTCTTCACGTGCGAATCCGCGATCGGCCCGGCGTGGCGCTCGACGATGGCTTGCGTGAGCGCACGCAGGTCGCTGTCATGCCGGCCCATCACCTTGATGGGAAAATCACTGGGATATTCCTCGGGCGTGGTGCTCATAGCGCGGGCGTCTGCGCCAATTCGCGGATGTAGTTGGTAAATGCGAGGTGGATGCGCTTGAACACGGGGCCTGGGACCCCGGCGCCCACCGGCGCGCCATCGAGCTTGGTGACCGGCAATACGCCGCGGGTGGAGAATGCCAGCCAAATTTCATCGGCGCCGCGCAGCGCCGCTTCGGAGATGGCGGTGCTCGAGTTGCGCACCGACAAAAGGTCCGCGAGTTCCGTGACCACATCGCGAGTGGTGCCGGGAAGAATGTGATGGCTGTTCGGCGGCGTGTGAATCACGCCATTTTTCACGACATGCACGGTCGTTGACGATCCTTCGGTGAGTTCGCCATTTTCCAGCATGATCGTTTCAAATGCGCCGGCATCGGCCGCCAGCTTTTTCAACAAGATGTTGGCCAGCAGCGCAGTCGCCTTGATATCGCGCCGCGCCCAGCGGGTCTCGGTTGCGGTGATGGCGGCCACGCCGTGTTCGAGCAGCGCATCCGGCAGCGGATCCAGCTCGGTGCAGTAGGCGAACAGAGTCGGCTTCAGTCCTTCAGGCCAGGCATGATTGCGGCCGAACTCCGCGCCGCGGCTCACCTGCATATAAAGATGCCCCTGATCCGCGGCGTTGCGCGAAATCAGCTCCTGGCACACATGCGCCCAGTCGCCATGCGACATCGCGGGCGGCATGCGAATCGCGGCCAAGCTGCGATTCAGCCTGTCCAGGTGCTGGCGCAGCCGAAACAGTCGCGAGCCGTATAGGGGCACCACCTCGTAGACCGCATCGCCGAAAAGAAAGGCGCGATCGAAGGGCGACACCCTGGCCTCGCTGAGAGGCAGGTACGCACCATTCAAGTAACAGACGGGCAGCGGACCGCTCATGTCAAGCGAACCAGAGCCGGATGGTGTCAATGAGCCGCCGCCACCAACCGCCGGCCGCCACCGGTTTCAACGGATGCAACGCCACGGTCGTCAGGGCGTCCTTGCCATTGAAAACATGCAGCGTACCGACATCGGCATCCAATCCCAGCGGCGCAATCAGTTTCGGAGTGACGTCGACGCTGGTTTTCACGTCGGCCTGGCCGCGCGCGAGGGTCATGTACAAATCATCCTTGACGCCCAACTCGGCCGATGGATTGGCCGCCTTCCAGACGTGCGTGGTGGCCAACACCGTGCCGCCCTTGACGATGAGTTTAGTGTCGTAAAAGGTGAAGCCGTAGCTCAATAGCGCGGCGCTGGCATTCTCGCGCGCCTTCATGCTGGTGGAACCCAGCACCACCGAGATCAGGCGCATGCCTTCGCGGCGCGCTGAGGTGACGAGACAGAAGCCCGCGGAATCCGTGTGACCGGTCTTCAATCCGTCGACGGTCGGATCCTTCTCGAGCAGTCCGTTGCGATTCTGCTGCTTGATGCCGTTGTGCTCGAACTCGCGCACCGAATAATATTTATAGTACTGCGGATAATCGCGGATCATGGCAATCGCCAGCAAGGACATGTCGCGCGCGGTGGTGTAGTGCTGCGGCGAGGGAAGCCCGGAGCTGTTTTCGAAATGCGATCCGACCATGTTCAAGCTCTTGGCGGTCGAATTCATCAGCTGCGCAAAGGTCTCCTCGGTGCCGGCGATGCGTTCTGCCAATGCGATGGTCGCATCGTTGCCGGATTGCACGATCATGCCGAGAATCAGGTCGTTCACCGATACCGGCTTTCCCAGCTCGATGAAGGTGCGCGAGCCCTCAGAGCGCCAGGCGTGCTCGCTGACCGTCACCATGTCCTCGAGCTTGAGCTTGCCTGCGCTGAGTTCGTGGAAAACGATGTAAGCGGTCATCAGCTTGGTCAGACTGGCCGGCTCCATGCGCTCCGTCGCGTTGTTTGCCGCGAGAACCTTGCCAGTCTGGTAGTCGACGAGAATGTAGGAACGCGCATCAACTTGGGGCGCCCCCGGAATGGCCATCCCGGCCACCGCCGGTGCGGACACGGCCGGCACCGATGCGGAGGAAGGGGCAGATGCGGCGGGCGCCGCCGCGGCAACGTGCTTGTGATGAGGTTTCGCCGCCCAGCAGGTTGCGCTGAAGACTAATGCTGCGGCTAAGCTGACAAGAACGGAACGAAACATGGTTGGTGCACACCCTAAAAGAAGCCGAGTAGTTTACGGGACTATCGCCGTCCGGCAATAGCGATTAGTCCAGCGCAAGATGCGCGTCATTGATGCCTGCACGCTCGAGAGCCGCGACGATGCGATCGAATTCGGCAACGTTTGGAACAGGTCCGATGCGCACCCGGTACATTCTGCGGCCCGCGATGTCATCGTCGCGTACGAATACTTTGCCATAGCCGCCGCCGCGCAATTTCTGCATGAGCCGCTCGGCGTTGTTCGGATCGCTGAAGGCCCCTGCTTGAATAAAGAGCGCACGGGGCACGGGAACCGTCGAGACAGCGCCGTTTACGTCCGAGGCTGCCTCAGGCGACTGCGCCACGGCCGCCGGGGATGGCGGCGGCGCATCGGCTCCTGTGATGGGCGTTGCGATGAGTGGCGCGGCAGTCGGTGCGGCGGAGGGCGCGGCGGCGGATAGTGCGGCGGGTGGCACGGCGAGTACGGCGGTAAGCGGTGCGCCGACCGCGGCGGCCTCGAGCGTGCGCACCTCAACCATGGCGGTGCCGTTTCGCAACATATCGAGCTTGGATGCGGCGGTGTAGGAAAGATCGATGATGCGATTGCCCACGAACGGTCCGCGATCATTCACGCGCACCACGATGCTGCGTCCGTTTTGCAGATTGGTCACGCGCACATAGGCCGGCAACGGCAGCGTCTTGTGGGCGGCTGTCATGGCGTACATGTCGTAGGGCTCGCCGGTGGAGGTGCGGACTTTGTGAAACCCCGGGCCATACCAAGACGCGACGCCCCGTTCCACGTAGCCCACGCTCGAGGAAAGCACGAAGTAGCGCTTGCCCATCACGTCGTAGAACGGCGGATTGCCATTTCGGGAGCGCGGTTCGTTACGCGGCACCATGTCAGGTACGGAATCCGGCGGTGGCGGCCGTTCCGCCGGCGGAGGCGGCGGCGTCGTGCTGGGAATCTCGCGCCGCGGCGGCGCGCTGAAGCAGGCGGTCATTCCGGCCGCGATCGCGAGGCACAGCGGCAGCGCCAGCGCCCGCGACAATCTCACGGCGATGTCGCGGTGGTGGCCAACGGTGCGGTCTCGTTCGCCAGCATGCGCTGCTTCACCGCCGCCGCGAGTTCATAGACGGCCATGGCGTATAGCGCGCTGTGGTTGTATCGAGTGATCACGAAGAAGTTGTTGTAGCCGACGCGCCAGTGAACGCCATCGGGCTCGTCGGCGGCAATCAAAATCGCCGGTGCGTCGGCCGGCAGCTCGGCATCGAAGTTGACGCCTTTGGCCGCGAGTGAGCCCACCGTCTCCGACAGGGCCAATTTGCGGCCATCGAGATCGTCGGGCTTTTCAGGCAGGACCGTGGCCTCCTCCAGGACGGGTTCGCCGGCATTCCAGCCGTGCTCCTTCAAGTAGTTGCCGACGCTGGCGCAAACATCCGGCCAGTCGTTCCACAGGTCGATGCGGCCGTTCGCATCCGCGTCCACCGCGTAACGCCGGTAATTCGAGGGCATGAACTGCGGCGCGCCCATGGCGCCGGCGTAGGATCCCTTCAAAGTCTTGGGATCGAGATGCGCATCGCGCGTCAGCAACAGAAATTGCTCCAGCTCATCGCGAAAGAATTTCTCGCGCGGCGGATAGTCGAACGATAGCGTGACCAGCGCGTCGAGAACCCGGTAGGTCCCGGTGAGCCGTCCGTAGTAAGTTTCGACGCCGAGGATTGCCGCGAGATATTCCGGTGCGACGCCGCTCTTGATGCTGGCTTGATCGAGTGCCTGACGGTGCGCAATCCAAAATTCCGTGCCTTCGCGGATGCGCCGTTCATTGAGGAAGATCGGACGATACTCGTACCAGAGCTTGGCTTTCTCGGCGGGCTTGGACATCGCATCGATGATGGCCGGTTGACTGTCCGCCGATTTCAGCAGCTTGCGCAGGGCGCGTTTCTTGAAGCCGTAGCTGGCCGACATGTGCGCGATGAATTCCTTGACCTCGGGACGCTTGATGTCGAGGCCTGCGGCCGGTTCGGCCTCGAGCACCAGAAGCGCGGCGCATACAAACAAGGTCTTCGCAAAGGGAGTTCGCACCGGCGTCAAGACCCGATCAGCTTGCGGTGCGAATGCAGCGACATGAGGATGCCGAAGCCGGCCAGCAGCGTGACCATGGAAGTGCCGCCGTAGCTGATCAGGGGCAAGGGAACGCCCACCACCGGCAAGATGCCGCTGACCATGCCTGAGTTGACGAACACATACACGAAGAAGCTCAAGGCGACGGCCCCGCCGGTCAAGCGCGCGAATGTCCCTTGCGCCTGCATGGCCAGGTACAGGGCGCGGCCGATGACCACGCCGTACAACGACAGAATCAGCAGCTGTCCCAGCAGACCGAATTCCTCGCCGATGACCGCGAAGATGAAGTCCGTGGAGCGCTCGGGGAGAAACTCGAGCTGCGCCTGACTGCCGTTCATGTAGCCCTTGCCGAACAGGCCGCCCGAGCCGATGGCGATTTGCGACTGGATGATGTGATAGCCGGCGCCCAAGCGATCGGTTTCCGGATTGAGAAAGGTCAAAATACGCTGGCGCTGATAGTCGTGGATGAAATGCCACGCACCCCAAGCGGCGGCGCCCAGGAGCGGAATGGCGATGAGGATCAGCCGGATCTGCAATCCCGCCAACAGCATGACGATGAGGCCGGAGGCCGCGATCAGCAAAGCCGTGCCCAAATCCGGCTGCGTCACGATCATGGCCGTTGGGATGGCGATCAAGACTCCCATGACGATCAGATCCAAAAAGGTCGGCGGCAATGTCCGTTCGTGCATGTACCAGGCGCATGCCATCGGCACCGCGAGCTTCATGATCTCGGACGGCTGAAAGCGCATGAAGCCGATGTCGAGCCAACGCTGCGCGCCTTTGCCCACATGACCCG
>DATNKC010000025.1:0-4746 GCA_035603615.1 Steroidobacteraceae bacterium
ATCGTCCCGCAATGCATGCCGTTCCATCGAAAGCCTCCCTCAATGAGGCTTCTCATGAATCACGCTTCGGCTGATTTGCGAATCTGGAGGGTTCTGTGAGGTCGCGCTCACGCGAGGGCGAGGCAGGCGCATGTGACGCGACCTCATTGAAGCCGGATTGAACGAAGGCGCGGGAGGCTATGCGCGGTTTTGCAGCTATGGGGATTGTTCGAGATCGCAAGGCCCGATCTGCTGGCTCGGCGCGTGAGGCAGAGACACGAGATGTGCGCATCGGGGAAGAGTTGAGATTAGACGCGCTTGGCCGGAGATCGCGATAGACTTTTTGCTGCATCGGACGGTTGTTGTCGCGCAGTGTGACAGCACGGATTCGACATCGTCCGCGATGATCGAGACGCTGGGAGCGAAATGACGAATGATGATCGTCGTGCACGGCATGACTTGGCTCACGATGAGTCGCATCGGAACGGTGATGTTGGAGGGCTGGAGCGTCTGAAGCTGTGTCGAAAGCGCTCAATGATGCGCATGACGCCACCACAATCGGGACAGGCAGGAACCTCGGCCCAGGTTTGAGCTTCCGAATCCACAGGCGGCGGCTGGCCGTCGTTTGGGGCTGTCCGCTCATGATCGAGAAGTTCGCGGCAAAGGGCGAGCTTGGCGGCGCGATGGCGGTTGGCCATGAAGCCGAAGTGGCGGATGCGGTGGAAACCGTCGGGCAGCGTATGAAGCAGGAAGCGGCGAATGAACTCGTCGGGCTTGAGCTTCATGATCTTTGTCGCGCTGTTTTGGCGATAGTCCTTCCATGAGAAGGCGACATGATCGTCGTCGAGTGCGACGAGCCGGCTGTTGGCGATCGCGACGCGATGGGTGTAGCGGCCGAGATAGGCCAGGACCTGTGCGGGTCCGCCGAAGGGCCGCTTGGCGTAAACAACCCAGTTGACGCGTTGCATGGCTTTGATGCGACCAGCGAAAGCGTCGAGTTCGGCAAGAGAAGCAAGATCGCCGGAGAAGCGCAAGGCGCCGGCGTTGAAGGCCGCGATCAGGCGTTTGAGAAAAAGCCAGCGAAAGAGCCGGGACAGCGGTTTGACGGCCAGGAAGAAGTTCGGTCGGCTGGCGATCCAGCGTGTTCCATCAGGTGACAGGCCGCCGCCCGGCACGACACAGTGAATGTGGGGATGATGCGTTAGCGCTTGTCCCCAGGTGTGCAGGACCGCGACGCCGCCGATCTCCGCGCCGAGCCGGCGCGGATTGGCAGCAAGCGTCGTCATCGCCTCAGCGGCGGCCTTAAACAGGATGGCATAGACGACGGCCTTGTTCTGGAAAGCGATCGCGGCGATCGGTGCAGGAAGCGTAAAGACGACGTGGAAATAGGGAACCGGCAGCAGGTCGGCTTCTCGCGCGGCAAGCCACGCGGCTCGGGCTCGCCCCTGACACTTCGGACAATGCCGGTTCCGGCAGGAATTATAGGCGATCCGCGTCATGCCGCAGTCATTGCAGGCCTCGACGTGGCCGCCGAGCGCCTCGGTTCGGCACGCAACAATGGCGCTCATCACCCGCCGCTCGACGCGACCGAGATGACCGGCATGGTCACGACGATAGGCGTCGCCATGCCGGCGCAAGATATCGGCAATCTCGATGGCGGGTCTGTGCGGGCGGACGTCGGGGCGGGTCATAAGCCGCATCCCGGACGCGTTGTCATGCCGGTGGCGTCACCTCCAGCGACAGGCGGTCGAGCGGGCTCTGCGTCGCCCGGATCGTATCGGTGGCGACCTGCGTGTAGCGCGCCGTCGACGACAGATTATTGTGCCCGAGCAGTCATGCGCCATAATACGCATCCTCTTATCTCATTGAAACTCAAAGGTTGGTTGAGCAGGATTTGGTGTTACCGGACCTACTGATCGCTTCCGGGCGGCAAAAACGGCCACGTCCTCCACCTTGATCGCCCAGGGGGCGCCGGGACAAACTTGTCGGCCCTTGACGTCGCCGCGACGGAGCATGCGCAGAGCCGTCATTTTGCAAACGCCGATGGCCTCAGCAGCGGCGTCGAGTGTAATCTCGCCACGCTCGGTCCATTCGCCGTCACGATAGACCTCAATCTCATAGTGTTTGCGGAAGCCGCGCACGCGCTGCTCGGTCCAACCATTGCCGTGACCGGTGGTCTTGCCGGAGCGGTTGAGCAGCCGTGCGATCTGCCGATCCGGCATCAACCGGGCCAATTCGCGAACGAGCGATACTGTATCCTCGGGAACACGAGGATTGTGCCGGCCGGCCGCATTCAGTCGCTGATTGATCTGCAGTGCGGTGTGGCTTCCACCCTGCCAGTGCAAGACTGCGTGAATGATCGCGCCGTCCCTGCGGACGACAATCTCATTGAGCGCTGTGCGCAAGATGCGCTTGCGCGTCGCCGCAGTGGCGGCCGGATGCGTCCAGGCGCGCTCAAGATCGGCGCCGAGTTGTAGCAGCTGTTGCCGCTCCTGGTCGCCCAATGGCGGCGCCCGCCGCGCGATGATGGCGGCGATCTCGCCTTCCATCCTGTGAACGGCCTGCAACGCCTCATTCCAACGTCGTTCCAGTTCGCCAGCCACGAGGCGATTGGCGGGATCGACGGCGTCGTATTGTCGACGCGCATGGGCTGCCTCATAGCGCGTCTGTTGAAGGGAAAGCTCAAGCTGTCGTTGTGCGGCCGTCGTTTCGCTCGTCTGGGTCTCGATCGCTTTGACGGCAGCATCGATGCCGAGCGGTTTCAAAACGCGCAGTACCTCCTTGCAGATTGCGGCGTCGATGCTCAAGCCGCTGATCGTGATGCATCGCTCCGTGCCGTGGTTCGTGCGGGCTCCGTAGCAATTATAGCGACCAATCTTGCCGCTGTAGTGCACGTGCAGCTTGCGTCCGCAATGGCCACAGCGCAGAAGCCCGGCCAGCAATAGCTCTCCTTGCCGGACCGCACCTCTGGCCGTCGCACTGCTCATGCCGGTCGCATTGTTGGCAATCACGCGCAGGTTTCTCTCGAACTCGTCCCAGGTGATGTACGCTTCATGATGATCCTTTATCAGAACATCCCATTCGGCCATCGGCCGATGCACGCCGCGCCGCACGCGCTTGCGGCCATTCTCGACGCTCACTCGGCTCGTCGTTCGCCCGAACGCATAGGCGCCGGCATAGATCGGATTGTTCAGAATGTTATGCACGATATTGTAGGCCGGCAATCTCCAGATGATGCCGCGCACCTCGCCTTTGCGAGATTTCACCGGCAACTCGATGCCTTCGTCTCGCAGCCAGATATGGACCTGACGCGCGCTTTGGAACTCGGCAAATTTCGAGAAGACGAGCTGCAATGCACCCTGGACCCGCTGATCCGGGTTCTTTTCGATCCGATCGCGCCCGACTTTCACATAGCCCGCCGCAACACCAAGGACCAGTGCGCCGCGCCGTGCCTTCTGCTTCAGCGCCTCCTGCGAGCGCTGGCGGAACAATGACAACTCCAATTCGCTCATGGTTCCCTTCATACCCAGCAAGAGCCGATCATTTGGATGCCGAGGATCGTAGATTCCGTCCTCGTCGACGATGATGGTTCCAACCAATCCACAGAACTCGATCAGCGTATGCCAGTCGCGGCCGTTGCGCGCGAGACGCGAGGCTTCAATCGCAAGCACGGCGCCGACACGCCCCTCACAGATTGTCGCCAACAGGCGCTCGAAGCCCGGGCGTGCGATACCGCCGCCCGAGCGGCCGAGATCATCGTCAATGACCTCGACAGTGGTCCAGCCAAGCTGTTTGGCGCGATCGGCGAGCCCGTATTGGCGGCGCCGGCTCTCATGATTGTGTGTCAGCTGATCGGCTGTCGATTGACGGATGTAGACACAGGCGCTGCGTGCAAGATGCTCAGTCGTGATCTTGGTCATGACTGCTCTCCCCCTTTGCAAGCGCCGTTGCGATCTCGCGCAACAAGGCCTCCACCAGTGGCGCCAGATTGGCCTTTTGCTCGGCCGCCAGGTCGATGCGTGGTGTGTCCTCCTCGAAAAGGCTCGGCTGGAGATTTTCGGATCGGCGCGTCATTATCGGCTTCCTCCGTTTTTGATTCGGATAGGAGAAAGCCTAAAAGCGCATCGACCTCGGTGCGCAGGGACTGCAAAATATCAAGGGAAAAACGTGGCTTGTCGCTGATCTCGAAATGCGACGCTGCCTCCTGCGTCATCCAGACGGGCAGACAGGCAAGCGAACTGTCCGGCTGTCGAATAACCACGAACTGGACGCCGCTGCGCTCAAGCCGTCGCGTGATGACCACGGTCTCACTGTAGCGAGGATGGAACCGGTAAGTGATCCGGCCTTCAACCGGCTGTTCGCGGGCAGTATGTCGTGTGTCCGAGCAAAACCTGGATCACACGAATATCGATGTTCTGCTCGAGCAGGTGGGTGGCGAAGCTGTGTCGCAGCGTGTGCGGCGCCACCCAATTGGGCAGTCCAGCCCGCTCGGCGGCCATGTGGCAGACGCGGTGGAGCTGTCGCGTCGTCATCGGGTTGATGCGGTCGCGGCCGGGGAACATCCATAGCTTTGGCTTTGTGATACGCCACCAGTCGCGCAGCAGCTCCAACAACTGCGGTGACAGTATGGCATGGCGATCCTTGCGGCCTTTGCCCTGGTCTACGCGGAGCATCATGCGCTTGGAATCAATATCGCAGACCTTCAGCGCAACCACCTCCATGGCTCGCAGACCCGCGCCGTAGGCAACGCTGAGCGCCGCTTTGTGT
>DATNKC010000026.1:0-5990 GCA_035603615.1 Steroidobacteraceae bacterium
CGTTCGGCGAGTTCCTGAAAAAGCTGCGCATCCTCGGCGCTGATATTGAGGTCGCGCAGCCGAACTTCGGTCTTCGCCCGGGAAAGCGTTTTGGTGCGCTGAAAAGCCGCTTCGCTGCCCAGCTTGTCGACCAGGCTCAAGGCCTGCGCGCGGCTGGCGCCGACGCCGGTCCAAAACGCCGCGTGGATGGTTTCGCCGGGATCGATGCGCACGCGGCGCCGCAGCGCCAACACCGGATCGAGCACGGTGCCAACGGAATTGGACAAGGGCTTCGCGTCCATGATGGACGCGGCGTTGCGCAGGTCGTGTCCGCGGCCAATGAAGCGCGCGCGATCGGTTTCGAACTGCAGGCCGCCGATGGCTTCGCCGTCCAGCGAATTGAAATGCGCGATCCATGGCTGAGCTTGCCCGGGATCGCGCGGCCGCCGGGTTGCCAGCAGTGCGCCGCGCTCGGCGACAAATTCGGTTTGCACGAACATCTTCGAAAATGCCGGATGCGCCGAATCGGCCGCCGGCGGACTCAAAACGACCTCGGCGTACGACGTCAGCTCGATCTCGCGCACTCCGCGGCCTTCGTTGGTGAGCGACAAGCGCCGCACTTCCGCATCGTCTTCCGGAGACACGATGATCTCCATGATGGTGCGGATGGGTCCGTCCTTGCGGCGGATTTCCGCGCGATCCTCGAAGAAGTCCACTTCGTAAGTTTCGGACTCCCGGCCGATCGGCTGATAGCCGGCCGACCACACGTGGCCGTTGAACACATCGCGCAGGAAAATGTAGAAGCCCCATGGGTCGCAGGTCGGATCTTCGCGCCAGCGCGTCAGCGCCAATCCCTGCCAGCGGCTAAACCCCGAGCCCGCCGCCGTCAGCATCACCGAGTAACTGCCGTTCGACAGAAGGTGGGTGCGCGGCGTCGCCTGGTAAGGGGAGCTAAAACGACGTGATGAGTCTATGGCCATTTAGGCTGCTGCGGTCGAGTACATCGTGCTTGAAATCTCACGGGGTAGGGTGCTAATTCCGACTGACGCAAAATGTGCGCTCAGTGGGCTTGGCAGAGTTTACTTTAGCCCCGGATTCTCGCGGTGATGTACTCGACGCAGCATGGACAGATTGATCGAAATCATTCGTCCGCGCGATCGGGGCATCGACCCAATGGAACGTAATCCGATGCCTACACGCCGGGGTCATGGATTTAATTTCCAAACGGCGAGATTGATCGCCGCGACAAAAGTTATCCACAAAAAGTACGGCACCAAGATAAGCGCCGCGGCGGGCTTCACGCGCGCGAACTCGCGCATGGTCCAGCCCACGGCCAGCCAGATCGCCACGATGCAAAATAGCCCCGCGTCGATATTCTTCAAACCGAAAAACACCGGCGCCCACAGGGTGTTGAGCAGCAGCTGAATGCAATAGGCCGTGATCGCGATGGTGCGGCCGCGATGGTAGCGTTCACGCCATATCATCCAGGCCGCGATTGCAATCAATACATACAGCACTATCCATACCGGGGGAAACCAATTTTGCGGAGGCACCCATTCCGGCTTTACCACGGCCGCGTACCAGTGCGCGGCCGCTGCTGAAAAGCCCGGCGAGAACAGGGCTCCCATGACGCCCGCGCTCAAGGTCAGCACGAGAAATAAGGCCAGCGCGGGCAAATTCGGCCGTGAGTTGCGGCCGCGGTAGCTCGTCGAACTTTCTATGGGGATTCTCATTCGACCCGCCGCCTAAATCGTAGCCTCAAGAACAGAATAATGGCGGCGATCATCTGCGCCGCTCCAAACCAGGGATATTGCGTATGTAGGGCCAGCCAAATCAAGCCGGATAGCCACAGTACACCCGCCGCGAGCCACAAGTCGCGCCGCAAAGCCGCCGCCCGCATTTCTGCGCGCAGCTGGGCCAACTGGCGCTCGACGGCCGGTCCCGTGCCCTCTGCGGCCTCGCGAATGGAGGTCTGCACGATTTGCGGTATCTGCCGCAAAGTCAGCAGCGCATCGGGCCAATGCGCACGAATCTCCTTGAAAATAGTGCGCGGGCTGGTGCGCTCTTTCATCCATTCGCGCAGCACCGGCTGGGCCGTCTTCCATAGATCAAGTTCGGGATAAAGCTGTCTTCCCAAACCCTCGATGTTGAACAGGGTCTTTTGCAGCAGGATCAGCTGCGGCTGCACCTGCATGTCGAAACGCCGCGCCGTCTCGAACAGCCGCAACAGCACCTGCGCGAAGGAAATCTCCTTGAGCGGCTTGTTGTAGATGGGCTCG
Source organism: Steroidobacteraceae bacterium (assembly GCA_035603615.1). Lineage (GTDB taxonomy): Bacteria > Pseudomonadota > Gammaproteobacteria > Steroidobacterales > Steroidobacteraceae > Bog-1198. The sequence goes on from DATNKC010000026.1 coordinate 2,259, forward strand.
CAGACCGTGCGCACCGCGGATTCGAGCTCATCCACCCGCGTGCCCTTTGGCACCCAACCGCTTTCGATATGCAGCTGCGCTATGCGGCGATAGTCGCGGTTGAAGAAGGCCATGAAATTCTCGGCCAGATAATGCTGATCGCGCGGCTGCAAGGTGCCGACGATGCCGAAGTCCACCGCCGCGTAGCGCGGATTTCGCGGATCCTCGATTTGCACGAAGATATTGCCCGGGTGCATGTCGGCATGAAAGAAATTGTGGCGGAACACCTGGGTGAAAAAGATCTCGACGCCGTTCTCGGCCAGCTTCGCGATATCCGTGCCGCGGGCGCGCAACTCCTCCACACGGCTCACGATGATGCCGTGGATACGCTCCATCACCATGACGTTCTGACGGCAGTAGTCCCAGTGGATTTGCGGCACGTATAGCAGCGAGGAGCCCGCGAAATTGCGCTTCAGCTGCGCGGCATTGCCCGCCTCGCGCATCAGATCGAGTTCATCGGTGACGGTCTTGCGATATTCGCGCACCACTTCGACCGGCCGCACGGGCCGCGCTTCGATCCAGTACTCGTCGGCGAGTTTCGCCAGGGCGTCGAGCACTTCCAGGTCAAGGTCGATGACCTCCCGCATGCCCGGCCGCAGCACCTTGACCACCACCTCGTCGCCGTTCTTCAAGGTGGCCGCATGCACTTGCGCAATGGACGCCGCCGCCAGGGGCGAGGTCTCGAAGCTGCCGAAGATCTCGGCCAGCGGCCGGCCGAAGGTTTTCTCGATCATGGCGATGGCGATATCGCCGGGGAAGGGCGGTACGCGGTCCTGCAATTTCGCCAGCTCGTCGGCGATATCCACGGGGAGCAGGTCGCGACGCGTCGAGAGCGCCTGACCGAATTTCACGAAAATCGGGCCCAGCTCCTCGAGCGCCAGGCGCAGGCGCTCGCCGCGTGTGCCGCCGACACCGCGCTGAAACCAGGTCCACGGCGAGACATAGTAGAGATAACGCAGCGGCCGATACAGATGCGTGGCGCGCACGAATTCATCGAGCCGGTGCCTGACCAGCGCCCGCTGAATCTGAAGCAGCCGCACGAGCACCCGCGTACGCATCAGCTTCTGGCCGCCCGCTGCTCGATGCGAATCAGGCGCGCTTCGATCCGGTCGATGCTTTCGCGCACACTGTCGACGCCGCGCAGGAACTCTTCCATTTCGGTTTTCGTCACCAGATCGCGACCTTCCTCTTGCAGGTACTCGGCGATGTTCTCCCCGGCGGTGCGCCGGGCTCGCCGTGCCCAGGTCCGCACGCTCTTGGCGAGCAAGGACAGGTGCCGTGCCGGCATGTCGCCGACCCAGCGAGACAGCTCCTCCTCCAAGTCAGGCCGCGCCGCCGTGAACAGCTCGCGATACAAGTTGGCGATCTCGGCATCGCCGCGAATCTGCACCGAGGTTCGTGTCTGCGCGCCCGGGGCCCCGGCCCTGAACATTTGCATGAGCGCTGGCGCAGACCCTGAAATGACGGCGTCCGCCGGCGAATCATCGCCCGCGAGCAGCGCGGCGCGGCCGCCGAAGCAGGTCGTGCGAACCCGGGTGATGCCATCGACATCGACCTGCAGACTGGTGCCCTCGAGCCGCTTGGCGAGCGCCGCCGCGCGGGTCGATGCGGCGATGTTTCGATTCAAAACGGCTTCGGCCGATGCCAACCAGGCAGGAGTCGCGGGCATGCTGGGAGCCTTCTAGATCTTGTAGCCGCGATGCACAGCGACGATGCCGCCGCTTAAGTTGTGGTAGCGCGCCTGAATGAAACCCGCCCCGCGCAGCATCTCGAGCAAGGCTTCTTGATTCGGATGCATGCGGATCGATTCGGCGAGATAGCGATAGCTATCCGCGTCGTTCGCGACCAAGCGACCCAGCAGCGGCAAGACTTTGAAGGAGTAGGCGTCGTAAATCGGCTTCAACCCCGGCGCCACCGGCGTCGAGAATTCCAGCACCAGCAATTGACCGCCCGGTTTCAGAACACGATGCATGGACTTGAGCGCCGCCGCCTTGTCGGTGACATTGCGCAAACCAAAACCGATGGTGACGCAGTCAAAGGCGTTGTCCTCGAAAGGTAGACGCTCGGCGTCGGCGACGATGCACTCCACATTGCCCACGAACCCCAAATTGAGCAGGCGGTCGCGGCCGATATCCAGCATGGCCGGATTGACGTCTGAGAGCACGACTCGGCCCGACTTGCCGACTTGGCGCAGCAATCCAGCCGCCAGATCGCCGGTCCCGCCGGCGACATCCAGTGCGCGCTGCCCCGGCCGCAAGCCGGTCAGCGCCAGCGTGAAGTGTTTCCACAAGCGATGCGCGCCAAACGACATCAGATCGTTCATGACGTCGTATTTGCCCGCGACCGACGCGAAAACGGCGCGCACGCGCTCCGCCTTGTCGCCCGCGGCGACCTTTTCGAAGCCAAAATCTACCGTGTGATCGGAGTCAGCCATGGCGCCCTGTGCAGGTTTAACAGCGCCCATTGTAGCCGACTGGAGCTAAGACCCCGCCCTGACCAGAGCTCGGGCCGATCGATATCACATGCCGGTGCTACCGGCGGGTGCTGTCGGGTCCTGCCGCCAATTGAGCCTCCGCACAGCGCTCTTGATAGCGCGCCCAATTCGCCGCGCGGTCCTTGCCCAGCTGGTAGAGGACGCTCCAGGAATACAACCCCGTATTGTGGCCGTCGTCAAAGAACAGGCGCAGCGCATAGTTGCCCACGGGCTCCACTCCGCTGATCCCGACCTTCTGCTTTCCGAGCACCAGCGCGCCCTCGCCGCCGCCATGGCCTTTCACCTCGGCCGAGGGCGAAAACACGCGCAGGTATTCGAACGGCAGCTCGAAGTGCGATCCGTCGTCGAAACGCACATCGAGCAGGCGCGATTCGGTGCGCAGCTTGATATCGGTGGGCTGCGCGCCTTTAGGCGAGTTCACAGAATGTACCGCGACAGATCCTGATCTTTGACCAGCTCGCCGAGATTCCCTTCAACGTACTCGCGATTGATCACGACACGGGTGCCGTTGCGATCCGCCGCATCGAAAGACACGGTCTCGAGCAGACGCTCCATGACCGTGTGCAGGCGCCGCGCGCCGATGTTCTCGGTGCGCTCATTGACCTCGAAGGCCACTTCGGCAAGCCGTTGCACGCCGGACTCCGCGAATTCCAGCGTCAGCCCCTCCGTGGCCATCAATGCCGAGTACTGCCGGCACAACGAGGCGTCAGGCTCGGTCAGGATCCGCACGAAATCATTTACAACCAGGGGCTCGAGCTCGACGCGGATCGGTAAACGGCCCTGCAATTCCGGAATCAGGTCCGAGGGCTTAGACATGTGAAACGCGCCGGACGCGATGAACAGAACATGATCGGTTTTGACGGTGCCGTACTTGGTGTTCACCGTGCAGCCCTCGACCAGCGGCAGCAAGTCGCGCTGCACGCCTTCCCGCGATACGTCCGCACCCATGGTTTCCTGCCGGCGGGCGATCTTGTCGATTTCGTCGATGAACACGATGCCGTTTTGTTCGGCGTTCTCGACCGCGCGCAGCTTCAGTTCCTCTTCATTGATCATTTTTGCCGCTTCTTCATCGACCAGCAGCTTCAATGCCTCTTTGATTTTGACCTTGCGGCTGCGGGTGCGGCCTTGTCCCAAGTTCTGGAACATTCCCTGCAGCTGCTGGGTCATTTCTTCCATGCCGGGAGGCGCCATGATTTCCA
>DATNKC010000027.1:0-9082 GCA_035603615.1 Steroidobacteraceae bacterium
TGTCAGGGGTGCCATGGCGCCGATGCAGCAGGACCTTCGATCAGCACCGATCAATATGCCGCTTATCCGTCGCTGCGCGGGCAATACGCGCCGTATCTGATCGCACGGCTCACGAACTTTCACAAGCACTTGCCGCATGACACCACCAACGACTTCATCATGGGCGGCGTGGCGCAGACCCTCGACGATGAGGCCATTCAAGCCATCGCCACGTGGCTGAGTTCACTAACACCTGAAAGGAGCCTGTGATGGCAGTGAATGCGCACTTGCTCGAGCAAGTCCGTCAGATGAGCGAGTTCTTCGAGTTCAACAATCGCCAATATTTGCCGTCGAACGGCCACCACCTCGTCTCTTAGAAGAGAGTAAAGATGAGCGCCCGCATCGGTGACCACGATGCGCTTCAGTCTTCGATCGCAAGCCGATAGCTCTCGCTTCACCAGTCCATCCTTCACCAGGCGATCGATCGTATGCACCATGGAGGCGCGCGAAACCGCCAGCGTGTCGGCCAGTGCTGCCTGTGACAAAGGCGATCGCGCCTGCACCACGGCCGCGATTGTCATCCAGCCTACGCGACTCGTGCCCAGTCGACGCAGGCGGCGGTCTACTGCCTGCCGCCATACCATCGCCGTATTGCGCAGCGCGTTCTCAAACCGCTCATCAAGGTCAATCCCTTGGCGGGATCCGTCGATCGCGCGAAGAGAATTTCCGCGAGTAAACTCAAAAAACATCCGGTGGCTCGCTTCGTAGCTGCGCGGTATCGCGACTGTGTGGGGGCGCTTGAGACAAGGTGGCGCCGGCGGTTGCATTCGGACTGGTGCCCCCCAGCGCCAGGAAGAGCTGAACAGTATCCAGGTAGCGCTGAGCCATCGCCCTGACATAGCCATGCCGTGCCTGTTGGTACGAGCGCTCTGCGTCCAACACCTGAAGGACGCCGGCATTGCCTTCCTTATAGCTGATTCGCGCCAGTTCGAGACTGCTCTGCGCAGCTTGTTGCGCATGATCTTGGGCATCCAGCTGTTCGGCGTCGTGCTCCAGTCCTTCGAGCAAGTCGGCAACTTGCGCGAAGGCCTCCAAAACCGTCTGCTCGTAAGTGGCCGCGCTTGCGCGCATCGCGTCGACCGCGGCACGCTTCTCGGCGCGCAACGTTCCACCGTCGAAAATCGGCGCCGTCAAACCCGAAATGATGCTCCAAGCATTGCTTGCCCGGTCAAATAGCTGGTCCGCTTTGAGTGATTGCTGTCCCACGGACGCGCTCAGCTGAATCTTCGGATACAAGTTGGATTGCGCGACTCCCACCGCGCTGGTCGCCGCGTGCAGCCGCGCCTCTGCGGCCAGAATGTCGGGGCGGCGATGCGCAAGTTCTGAGGGCAAACTCACCGGCAGCTGTAAGGGCAGCGTGATTTGCGCAAGGTCTACATCGTTGGGCAACTCACTGGCCGGAGCGCGCCCGAGTACCACTGACAGCGCGTGACGCGCCCTGGCAAGATCCTGGCGCAGGGGCGGCAGCAACGTCATGTCGTTGGCAATCTGACTCTGCGCGCTCACGACATCTTCGCGAGCCACTGATCCATTGTCGAACGCGCTCTGCACGAGCCGCAGATTGTCGCGATCCTGCACGAGGATGGTTTCAACCGTGTCGATCTGGGCGCGCACTGAGGCGATCTCGACCGTCTGCATGACTGCCTGGCCGGTGACGGTCAGGTACGCCGCATCGCGCTGATGCTGCTCCACCTCCGCGAGCGCATATTGCTGCTCCACGCCGCGTGCGACCCCTCCGGTGTAGTCGAGGTTGTAGCTGACGGCAGGACCGACGGCGAAATACGTGAAGGGCGGTATTTTTGCAAAGCCACCGAGAAACTCGTCGCCGTACTGCTGACGACCGACGCCGGCGGTGAGGTTCACCTGAGGATACTGCGAGCCCGCGCGCGCCAGCGCCAATTCTTGAGCCTGCGCGAGCGTGGCCATCGATGCCGCCAAAGTGCGGTTGTGATCCAACGCCTCTGCAACGATCTGATCGATGGCCGCGGAATGGAACAAAGTCCACCAATTTCCCTCGATCTCGCGGCCGAGGGCAATGTGTTGCACAGTATCGCTCTTGGAGGCGTCCTCCTCCGCGTGCAGGGGATCGCGCGTGTATCGCGATGCCGCCGGCGGTGCGGGTCGCGCGAAGTCGGGGCCCACGGCACACCCGCCGGGACCTAAGGTGCACGCCAGCACGATCGCCAATGGCGGCGCTGCCCGTGGCCGGCGGAAGGATTTCACTTTTGCGGCGACGCCCTGCATCGCGGTCATTCAATGTTGACCGGCGCAACGCTGCCTCTGGTCTTGCGCAACAGGAAGACCAGGGGAATCGCCGTCAAACTCAATATCATCATCAATCTGAAATCATTGTTATAGGCGATCATAGACGCCTGCTCCGTCACGGTTGCATTCAATCCCGCCATGGTGCGCAAGCTCGGCGTTCCCGCCGGCATCTGCGCGCGCAGCACCGAACTGTAGCGGCTCACGTGCTCGCCGAGCGTCGCGTGCACGATCTGCGTATTGCGCGTCAATAGCGTGTTCACGACCGAAATACCGATGCTGCTGCCGAGATTGCGGGTCAGGCTGAAGATCGCGGTGCCTTCGTTGCGCAGCGCCGGCGTCAGCGTTGCGAAAGTGGCGGCCGCGAGCGGTACATAGACAAAACCGGTTCCCAGCCCCTGCAAGACACCGGACCACACGACCACAGTGGAGTCCATCTGCACATCGAAGCCGGTCATCTGCCATGAGGACGCGGCAGCCATCATAAAGCCCGTCGCGATGATCAGCCGGACATCGACCTTGCCCATCAGGCGCCCGACGATGAACATCGCAGCGAGGGTCCCTGCACCGCGCGGCGCCGTCACCAGACCCGTCGTTACGACGGGGTAGTTGAGCAGATCCTGCAGCAACGGCGGTAACAGAGCCAGGGTGGCGAACAGAACCGCCCCAACGATGAAAATGAAAACATTGCCGGTGACGAAATTGCGGTCCTTGAAGAGCGCAGGACTCACGAAGCGCTGTTCAGTCGTGGTCAGCATGTGAATCACGAACCAATAGAAAGCCACTGCCGCGCCGATGGCCTCGATCCAGATTTCCGTCGAACTGAACCAGTCCTTCAATTGACCGCGATCGAGCATAATTTGAAAGGAAGCTATCGCCACACTCAACGCACTGAATCCAAAGAAGTCGAAACGCGACTTGCGAATCGCAGCCTCGGGAAGAAAACTCAAAATGCCGAGAAATGCCAGAATGCCGAAAGGCACGTTGATATAAAACACCCAGCGCCAATTGTAGTTCTCGGTCAACCAGCCGCCGAGGGCGGGACCGATAATGGGACCCACGGTCACGCCCATCACCCAGACGGCCATCGCGCGCGCATGACGCGCGGGCGGATTGATATCGAGCAGCACGGCCTGAGACAGCGGGACCAGCGCGGCTCCGCACAGGCCCTGCAACAGCCGCGCCAAGACTATCTGCGGCAGGGATTGCGCGACGCCACAAAGCATGGAGGTCACGGTGAAACCCGCGATCGAATAGAGGAACACCTTGTTGCGGCCGATTTGGCCGCTAAGCCAGCCGCTCAACGGGGTCATAATCGCCGCGGCGACGATGTACGAAGTCAGCACCCAGGCCATCTGATCTTGCGTAGCAGAGACCGACCCTTGGATTCGAGGCAAGGCGACGTTGGCGATCGTGGTGTCGAGGGACGACATGATCGACGCCAGCATGACCGAGACCGTGATCAGCCCGCGGCGTGGTCCGTCGAGCTCGACCGTTGGCGCCGTGGCGCTGCTCAATGCGACCCCGCGCGCGCGGAGGCGGATTCGTTCGCGTCCGCCAGCTTCGGAGCACTTGTGCGCGTATCGACTGTCACATCGGCGCTTAAGCCGGCCTGCAAAGGAAACTCTGCATCGAATCGCGTAAGTTGGAGGCGAACCGGAACACGCTGGACGACCTTCACCCAATTGCCGGTTGCGTTCTCCGGCGGCAGCAGAGAAAACTGCGATCCGGTACTGGGGCTTACGCTTGTAACCCTGGCCGAAAATGTTCTGCCGGGGTATCGGTCGATCTTGACGGTCGCCACCTGACCGGGACGCATACGGGCAAGTTGAACTTCCTTGAAGTTCGCCTCGATCCATACATCGCCAGTCGATACCAAAGCGAAAACCGGGGCGGAGGCCGCAATGGTGTCGCCCACTTGCAACTGCTCTACCTTGGCCACCACGCCATCCGTTGGAGCGCTGATCACCGTATAGGACAAGTTGAGCTGCGCGCGGTCGAGTGCGGCTTGGGCCTGCGCGACCAAAGGATGATGTTCCGGAACAATGTTGGGATTGCCGCCTAAGTTGGCGAGCGCCACGCCGATCTGCTGCTGCACGTTGGCCACTTGTTGTCGCGCGGCATCGAGCGCATGGGCGGCCTGATCAAACTGCGCCTGCGACGCGATGCCGGTCTTCAGGAGGCGCGTCTGGCGATCGAATTGCTGCTGCGCGTACGCCTGAGTATCTCGCGCAGCATGCAGCTCGACTTGTCGTTGCCGATAGGTCGACTTGAGGGATTCGATTTGCAGCCTCGTGTCAGCCAAGTGCGCCGCCGCGTCGCTGACGACAATGCGGTACGGCGCGTCGTCCAATTTAAACAGCGTCGCGCCGCGGTGCACGAACTCGTTGTCGCGCACTTCGATTTCGCTGACGCGCCCGGCGACGTTGGAGCTGATCGATACCGTGGCAGCCTGCGCGTACGCGTCGTCGGTGCTCTGGTAGCGGCCGCCGACGAAATACAAATAGCCACCGCCGCCTATGACAACGATGACTGCGAGCGACATCAGCGGCCAGCGAAGTTTCTGGAGCCGTGTCTTGCGGGTGGCTACGGCCACAGCCACAGCCGCATCATCGCCATTGCCATTGCCCACAGGATCCTCCCCTCTCATCGCGGCATCACGCATCGCGCGGAGTCACGGCCGCCGACAACATATCGGCCTGTGGTACCAGCATCCCCAAAGTTAGCGTCAGGGGAGCTGTCGCAGAATAACTCTTTGGCCACCGCCAAGAGTCCGATTAGCGCCAAGACGCCAAAACCAACGCCCAATAGACCCACAATCAAAAGCCACATCGTCGAAAACCTCTGAGCGATTGCAGTTTCCTCATACCAGAAGGGTAATGCGGCCCATTCCAGCTAGGTAGCCTATATCTTTAGATGGAGTCCATCGCCCAAGACGATAAAGAGAACGCCAATGCCGCTAATCTCTTGAAGGCTAATCTCTTAAAGCGATACTTCGTATCGAAAGATATTGGCTAGCAAGTTAGACCCGCGACTCCTACGCTAAGAGCGTGCGTGTCATGGATGTAATGTCGATCTTAACTACGGTAGCCGGATTGCCGGCGGTGTATAGAACTCACCGAACGTGGGTAAGCCGAATCGCCGCACACAAACTCTCACCGGCGATCGTTCTCTTCTGCTGCGTTTGCCTGCTGATGCTCGAAGGATGCGCCGGATTCGCACGCAGCGAATCGAAATCATCGGTCGATGTGCGACAGCCCGCGGAACGACTCATGACTTTTCGCACGTTGGGTTCCGATCAACAATTCTCGGAGTTATCCTCGGTGACTGCGGCCGAGCAACTCCGTGCCACGCGCGCCGGAAGACCTCTGACTATTCTCGCCCTCTCCGGGGGCGGCGCAGGGGGCGCGTTCGGGGCCGGCGCCGTCGCCGGTCTCACCCACACCGGTATGCGACCCGAGTTCGACGTCGTAACCGGCGTCAGCGCCGGCGCGCTGGTCGCTCCCTATGCCTTTCTCGGGCCCTCGTGGGATGCGCAACTCCTCGATGCCTTTACAGGCGTCGCCGGCGACAACTTGCTTCAATCCCGGGGACTGGGTGTGATTTTCGGATCGAGCGTCTACAGCGGTAGGCCGCTACGGCAACTGGTCGACGCATACGTCACGGACGAAATGATTCAAGCAGTCGCACGCGAAGCCGCCAAGGGACGCCTGCTGCTGGTGGCGACGACCGATGTGGCAAGTGGCGAGTCCGTGGTTTGGGACCTGGGTGCGATCGCGAAAAACGGCGGTTCCTCCGCGAGAGCGCTGATTTGCGACGTGTTGGTGGCGTCGGCAAGCGTGCCCGGCATGTTTCCGCCGGTCATTATTCGGGTTGCAGAAGGCGGTGTGAACGATGATCAAGCGCATGTTGATGGCGCCGCCACCGTGCCTTTCTTCGTGCCCCCCGCCCTCTTGCAGACAGCGGGCAAGGTCCGGGGAACCGGTCGCACCGCGGTCTTCGTGATTGTCGATGGCTCGTTGAGCGGTGGAGCGCAAACGACTCGCTTGACGGCTCGTGCCATTCTCTCGCGAAGCATTCGTGTGGGATTGGACCACTTGTTGATGACGACCCTGCAACTGACGGCCGCGACCGCTCAGCTGCAGGGCGCCGATTTGGAATATTCATCGTTGCCGGCCGATTATCCCCTTCCGGATGCTTTTGACTTCAGCGCCCGGACCAGGGGTCCTCTGTTCCACTATGCGTACCAATGCGCTGAATCCGGACGGTTGTGGACGGCGCTCCCGTCCGCTGATGACCAAGGGACCGGACATGATATGGCGCGGACGGAGTCGATTCCGTGCCCCGCGGATAATCCGATGAACGGATTTCTCGCCACGCGCTAAGGACACTCAAAGCCGCCGAGTCGGCCAGGGACTTTGCCGTCAACGGCTTTGCCCTCGTTTCGCTGCCAGCAAACTTCGAGAGGGACGCGGACGCGCAGTCTTAATGGCGGATACCGGCTGCGGTCGAGCGAGCTCTCGTTTCAGGAGCGGCGTCTGCGCTTGCTTGAGCCGCTCGATGAACCAACGACCCGCCGGACCTGGCGGACTGTCGGTCCTGTAGATAGCCGTCATTTCCGTCACGTGCCCCCCGGGCGGCAGATCTTCGGCCATGATTTCAACCAACGCGCCGCTTGCCAGGTCCGCCTGGATCGTATGCAGCGGCATGCCACCGAAGCCGAAGCCCGCGCGCAAGAAGGCCAGCTTGGCGCCGAGGTGGGAAAGGCGCCAGATTTTCGGGTACTTCGCGCGGGCTGCACCTAGGACCTGCGTCATATCGGAAGGATCGATATGGGAGATCTGGATGTGTTCGGCGAGCACGCTTATGGGAATCCGCCCGCGGCGACTCGCCAGCGGGTGCCTCGGCGAAACAACCATGGGGACTCTAACAGTCAGCAGGGGTTCGTGGCTGAGTTGCGGCGGTAACTGCGCCCATGATCCCACGACGCCGATGGCGCAGCGTCCGTCGAGCACGGGCTCGATCACGGCACTCGACTCAATGTCGAATCTGAGCAGCGTCGCCGGAAACTCTTTCTGGAAAGCAGACACCGCGTGGGTAAACGCCGCGTCGGGAAACATGACGTCGACGGCCGCGCTCAATTCAGGTTCAAGGCCGCCGGCCAGGCTTTTTGCGCGCGCTTTGAGGAGGTCGACATCGCCCGCCACCGCGCGCGCATCGGCAAGCAGCGCGCGGCCTTGATCCGTCAGCACCGGAAGATGTCCGCTGCGATCGAAGAGTTTCACTCCGAGTTGCCCTTCAAGATTTGCCAGGGTCTGGCTCACCACGGACTGGGCGCGACGCAAGCGGCGGCCTGCCGCGGAGAAACTGCCCTCGTCCGCGGCCGCAATGAACGTGCGCAGTTGATCCAGTGATACGCCGTCAAGCATTTATCCACTCCGCCGATAAGTGGAGTCGAACCGTCATCGAGTGACCACGGATATTGCAACATTGATATTTCCGCGAACCGCGTTGGAATAGGGGCAAATCGCGTTAGCGGCGTGGACGATTTGCTCGGCTATCTTTTGACCGACGCCCGCGATCATCACGATGAGCGACAGCGCCAAACCAAAGCTGCCGTCGAAACTCGCCTCGAGATCGACTTCCGCAACAACTTCGATATCTTGCTCGAGCACTTCATGACCGTTGTTGCGCGTCGCCTGCATGACCGCGTCGGCGAAACATGCCGCATAACCGGCCGCAAACAGCTGCTCCGGATTTGTAGCACCCCCTGCCCCACCCAAGCTATGCGGCATGGCAACTTTCAAATCGAGCATCCCGTCATCGCTGCGAATCGTTCCGTCGCGGCCGCCAACGGAAGACACAGTGGTCGAATAGACTACGTTCATTATCCGCCAAGTTAAGCCCTCCAGACTTAACGCGGAAGCCCATATATTTCGATGGAGATTATCGATTTTATCGATGGACGCTCCGGCTGTTGCCGGCCTTTGAAGCATGGGCGTTTTAAATCGCTCCTGACGATGGAAGCCATCGAGAAATATCGGCTTCCGAACTGGTCTGACGCGTACTACCCTTGATTCATACGGAGCTACTTTAGGAGATACCAATGACCGAGGAGAAACGCGCCGAATTTCGCCTCTGACCCTTCGCCGGCGCCGTTGAATGCCAACCGTCTTGAGGTGCGATGTGAAAAGTATGGAAGAGAAAAAAGAACTGCTGACGACAACCCAGAAGGCGCGTCGAATCAATTTCGACGCGCCTATCTACGGAACATTCGCTGAAATCGGCGCGGGCCAGGAGGTCGCGCGCGAGTTCTTTCACGCCGGCGGTGCCTCCGGAACGATCGCCAAGTCCATCTCCGCTTATGACATGGTGTTCAGCGACGCGATCTATGGAAAATCCTCACGGTATGTGTCGCGTGAGCGCTTAGACTTGATGCTGGATCACGAATATGGGCTTCTGGTCGAGCGTCTGTCCGCAATTCGCGGCGACCGCACGAATTTCTTCGTCTTCGCGGACACGGTTGCGACCGGCAATCACCAAGGGACCAACGAGGCCCACGGATGGTTGGGAATCCGCTTCCAAGCTGAGCCCAAGGGCGACCCGAGCGAAATTGTCCTGCACGTTCGCATGCGGGACAAGGACTCCGTCTTGCAACAGCAGGCACTCGGCATCGTCGGGGTCAATCTCATTTATGGTGCTCTCTATTTTCGCTCGGATCCCAGAACTCTAATCGAGTCGCTACGGGACAACCTCGGTATCGACAGAATAGAGGTCGACA
>DATNKC010000028.1:0-14708 GCA_035603615.1 Steroidobacteraceae bacterium
CCCGCTTTCCTCGGCGCGATCGATGAAATCGAGGCCGCGTCTCGCAAGCTACTCGACTCGCTTCAAACCAACGCGCCCGCGAGAAATCGCGAAGAGGAAGCCGCCAAAGCGAAATCTCGCGCTGCCCTGCGATTTTCCCGAGTGAGCTAGATCGACAAGTCCAACCCAGCGCAGGTGCTCATCGCCGGCGCAGGTCCGACGGGCCTGGTGCTGGCCCTGTGGCTGACCCGATTCGGGGTGCGCGTGAGAATCATCGACAGGCTGGCGGCCTCCGGTACTACCTCCCGTGCACTGGCCGTTCAGGGGCGCACGCTTGAGTTCTATCAGCAATTCGGACTCGCTCAGGCCGTAATTGATCGCGGCCACAAAGTCGCCGGCGTCAATCTCTGGGTCAAAGCCAAGCCTGTTGCTCGCATTCCGATCGGGGATCTGGGGCAAGGTCTCACCCCCTTTCCGTTTCCCCTCATTTTCCCGCAGGACGAGCATGAAGCATTGCTGATCGAGCGCCTCGGCGCGCTCGGCGTAGAAATCGAGCGCCAGGTAGAACTCACCAACTTCGAGGAGAGCGGCGCCGAGATTCGCGCGACCTTGCGCACAGGCGGATCCGAAGAAGTTGGCAGCTATGCGTATCTCGCCGGCTGCGACGGCGCCCGCTCCCGAGTGCGCGAGGTACTGGGCGCGGGATTCCCCGGCGGAACCTATGATCATTTATTCTACGTCGCGGATGTCGAGGCCGCCGGCCCCCCCATGAATGGCGAGTTGCACCTCGACATCGATGACGCGGACTTCCTCGGGGTGTTCCCGCTGCGAGATTCCGGCAAAGCGCGTCTGATCGGTTCGGTCCGCGACGACGTGGCGAAGGACCATGAGCATCTCGAATTTGAAGAGGTGCGCGGCCGGTCCATGCAGAATCTTCGGATCGAGGTGACGCACGTGAATTGGTTTTCAACCTACCGCGTTCATCATCGCGTCGCGCAGCAATTTCGCAAGGGTCGGGCGTTCTTGTTGGGCGACGCCGCGCATATCCATAGCCCGGTCGGCGGCCAAGGAATGAACACGGGCATCGGCGATGCAGTCAATCTCGCCTGGAAGCTCGCGGCCTCACTCAAAGAGCCGCGCAGTTCTTCGCTGCTCGATACCTACGAGCCGGAGCGAATTGCATTCGCGCGCCGGCTGGTCGCCACCACGGATCGCGCATTCACCGCGGTGACCAGCGGCACCGGCTTCGCTCGTTTCGTACGCACCAGAGTGATTCCGGCGTTCGCGCCCGCATTGTTGCGTCTTCCCGTCGTGCGCAGATTCGCCTTTCGCACGGTCTCGCAAATCGCAGTGAGCTACCGCGAGAGTCCCTTGAGTCGCGGCGAGGCGGGTAAGCTGCACGGCGGCGATCGATTGCCATGGGTAAAGATCGGTCGCAGCGAAGAATACAATTTCGCTGCGTTGTCATCGATGGATTGGCAAATACACGTGTATGGCGACCCCGCTCCCGGCCTGCGGGCGCTTGCCGACGGCCGAAAAATTCCACTTCACGTTTTCCCGTGGGATGCGGACATGAGGCGGCCGGGTCTGAAGCGCAATGCGGCCTACTTGATTCGTCCCGACGGCTACATCGGCTTGGCTGAATCGGGCGGCAGCGCATCGGCGATCGAGGCGTATCTCAACGAGATCGTTCGACCCACGTGATATCGGACCGCTCACCGGACCTGCTAGAGTTCAGGTCATTCTTACCATCAGGAATCGACCTGTGCTCAAAACGCTTGAAGCGGTCCGTCCGCTAACCTTGATCGAAATGCAAGATGCGCGGCGCAGAATCGCGGGCAGCGTCGTGCGCACGCCGCTCGTGCGCCTTGATCTGGGGCCGAAATTCCCCGACATCCGCCTCAAGCTCGAAAATTTGCAGGCCACGAACTCCTACAAACTGCGCGGTGCCGTCAATGCCGTCGCGATGCTCTCGGAAGCCGAACGAAAACTGGGAGTGTGGACGATCAGTGCGGGCAACGCCGGCCAGGGCGTCGCGTACGCCGCCAGACTCGCGGGCGTCCCGTGCACGGTGGTCGCGATCGAGACCGCGCCTACCGCGAAGATCGACCGGATGCGCGCACTGGGCGCGAGACTCGTGCCGGTGCCCTACGAGGCTGCGTGGCGTGCCCTCGGTGATCGCGCCTATCCTGGAGTGACGGGAACGTTTGTGCATCCCTTCGATGACCAGAACTTCATCGCAGGCCACAGCACCATGGGATTCGAGATTCTCGAGGACGCTCCGGACACGGTCGCCGTGATTGCCGCCATCGGCGGGGGTGGACTCATTACCGGAGTGGGCAGCGCCTTGAAAGCGTTGAAACCGGCAATCAAGGTTTGGGGCGTGGAACCGGAGACGGCCGCGCCCACGGCCTTGTCGTTTTCAATGGGATCGCCGCAGGTCTTCAAGGACTGGAAGGCTTCGTTCGTCGACGGCGCAGGCGGCCAAAGCCTCTTCCCGCGCATGTGGGAGCGGCTGAAGCCGGTGGTGGACGGCGCCATCGTGGTCAGCCTCGAGCAGACCAAGGAGGCGATGCGCATGCTGGCGGAAAAGGCACGTGTCATCGCCGAAGGCGCGGGATCGTTATCGCTGGCCGCGGCACTCACCGGCAAGGCAGGACCTGGACCGATTGTCGCAGTCGTTTCCGGAGGCAACATCGACATGGCGAAGTTTTGCGATCTCGTATCCTCGCCTGCGCATTGAGGTAGGCGATTCAACATTGAGGCCGGTCATCTAAACGATCCGGCCCCTGCGGTCCTCCAACATGGATAAGGGATATCCATGGAACTGCACCCCATTCTCTCTGCCATGCGCCGTAACAAGGTCGGCGCCATCGTGATCGTCGTTCAGACGGCCATTACCTTGGCCATTCTCTGCAATAGCATGTTTCTGATTCAGCAGCGGCTGCGTTCGAGCGAGAGGCCGACGGGATTGCAGGAACAGGACATTTTCACCATCGCCAACCAATGGGTGGGCAGTCCGCCGGACCTCGCGGCCAAGGTGCAGACGGATCTGGCTGCGCTGCGCGCGCTGCCCGAGGTCGTTGACGCCTTTGCCTCCCAGTCCTATCCGCTTTCCAATGGCGGCTGGGGTGACGGGGTCTCGCTCGAAGCCACGAACGTGCACTGGGTGACCAATAGCGCACTTTACTTCGCGGACGAACATGGCCTGTCGACCTTGGGTCTAAAGCTCGTTGCCGGCAGGAACTTTGATGCGTCGGAAATCGTCGAGCGCAACGACCTGGAAGGCAAGCCGCCGGCCGCGATCATTGTCAGCCAGGCCTTGGCTACGAAACTGTTTCCGAATGCAGACGCATTGGGCAAATCGATTTACCTGGGCAGCAACAAGAGCAAGGCGCCGATCGTCGGCATCGTCGAGCGATTGCAACAGCCCTGGGTTTCAATCACGAACGATCGCGTTGAATACGCCATGCTTCAACCGTACCGCTTCGTCGAGCAGTACTCTCACTACATCGTGCGCGCAAAGCCCGGCCAGCTTCAAGCGGCGATGAAGAGCGCACAGAAACAATTGCTGGCCATCAACCACGGGCGGATCAACGAAAGGATACGCACCATGGCCGAGTCCCGAGAGCGCGTCTATCGCGATGACCGGGGTCTCGCGATCATCCTCGCCGTCGTGAGTGTGGTCCTGCTGATCGTGACCGCATTCGGCATCATCGGCGTCACGAGCTTCTGGGTGTCCCAGAGGCGGCGCCAGATCGGCATTCGCCGGGCAATGGGAGCATCGCGCACCGCGATCGTGCGCTACTTTCAAACGGAAAATCTCATGATTGCCTCGGCCGGTGCCGCCTTAGGGATACTCCTTGCCCTGGCGTTGAATTTTTTGATGGCGGGCAAATTCGAAATGGCGCGTCTCGATGTCGGCTCGACCGTCGTCGCCGCGGTCGCCGTCTTGCTGCTCGGACAGATCGCAGTTCTCTGGCCCGCTCTGCGTGCGGCGTCCATCTCTCCGGTGGTAGCGATCCGCAATATTTAAAATCGCTGGGTCGCTCGAGAATCCCCCCTTACGCTTGAGGGCCTAAGGGGGGATCGAGACTTTTAGGGCTCGAACGTGTCAGTTTCCACCGTGATGCGGGTCGCCGCGATGATTCCTTTGATCGGCGCCGGCGTGGCGAGCGTCTTTCCGTCCGGCAGCAATTGGCTGATGGCAAAAGTTCCCGTGTAGCTCTGGCCATCCTTGGACAAGGTCACATACTGCTTGATGAACGCAGGACCACCTACTGCGCCAGGTCCACCGGCAGGATTACCCGGTCCCGCGGGGGCGGTAGAAGGTGCCAAGGGATTCCAGGAGAGGCCGATGTGGTTGAGCACATAGGTGCGTTCGCCGGTTTGTTTCCACACGCCGATACACGTGGCACCGACTATCGGGTTGCGGGTGCCCGAGAAAGTGATTTCATTGCCGTCGGCGAACCATCCGGTAGTGCCATTGTCGATCGGCGCCCCGTCAGGAATTCCCAACGTTTTCGAATTTCCCATGGATGTGTACTTGAAAGCCCACAGACCGACGATCGGGGCGCGAAAAAACGACGGCCCATATTCGTCGTCCGATACCTGTCGATAATCCGCTTGCATGAAGCGTGCGGAACCGAAAGGCGAGAACGAATTCCGCAAGTCGGACGTCGGGACCTTGATCCCCGGAACGTCTAGACAGCCGGCGCTCGCTTGTTGAGCCAGTCCGGTTCCAAAAGCGAAGATCGCGATAAGCCCGACGCCGCGGACAGCGGCTCGGCATCTATTCAAGTTGAGTATAGTGTTCATTGAAAAGACTCCCATGTGCGAATTTGAATTCCCCTTGTCGACCTGAATCGACCGTGTGCAATCTAGGCTTTACGACGGCCGCAGTCCTTGGATAATCGTGAGGGATTCGTGAGGGATTGACGGACAACTGGAAGGGAGATCTGCTTGGACCAAGTCGTGTATCGCTGCGGAGACTGCGAGCTTGACACTGCGAACCGCATCTTCAGGAAAGGTGGGGTGGAGCACACCCTTGAGCCAAAGGTATTCGCGGTGCTGACGCAGTTGGTCATGCGGCCCGGAGAATTGCTGACCCGGGATCAATTGTTGGACGCCGTTTGGGGTCATCGTTATGTCACACCCTCGACGCTAAATCGGGTGATTGCCCTGGCGCGCCGCTCGCTGGTCGACGACGCCGAAGAACCCAAGTACATCCAGACGGTTCATGGCTCGGGCTACCGCTACGTAGGTCCGGTCGAGAAGGCGGCGCCTTCGCCGGCCGAGCCGCGCGCCCGTTTTGCGCCGCCGACTTCGGTACGTCTTCCGGCCCCTTTGCACACTTTGATCGGTCGGGGCAATGAGCTGAGGCAGATCGATGCACTGCTGAAGGGCGGCCGTTCGCTGACGGTTCTCGGCACCGGGGGCATGGGCAAAACCCAGTGCGCGCTGTCCTTCGCTCAAATCCACGCGGATCGATATCCCGATGGCGTTTGGTTCTTCGACTTGGCGCCGATGCGCCGCGCCGATGAGTGGCTGCAAGCCTTGGCACTGGCACTGGCGATCGCACCCGCCGGCGAGCGCGAGCTACTCGGTAAGATCACAGAGATGTTCGCGGACCGGCGCGCGCTTCTGCTGCTCGACAACTGCGATCGCCTCTCGGCAGGCATAGGTTCCCTGGCCGTTGAAATATTGCGCGGCACAGAGCAACTGAAGATTCTCGCCACATCGCAGCAGCACCTCAGTTTCGTGGGCGAACGCGTGCTGCGTTTGCCGCCGCTGGAATTGCCTGCCCTCGAGCAGCCCTCGGATGAGAGCGAACTGCAGCAAATCGCGGCAGCCCCCGCGGTCGCGCTGCTCCTGGCCCGCATACAAGACGTTCAGTCGGAATTCAGACTGACGCTGGCCAATGGCCCGGCGATCGTCGGCATCTGCGAAAGGCTCGATGGCATGCCGCTCGCCCTCGAACTCGCGGCAGCGCGCTTCGCGCTGCTCTCGCCGGAACAAGTGCTGGAAAGGCTGGACCATCGCTTTCGCTTTTTGGTCGGCGAGGTTGCCGGCCGCGACCACCGGCACCGGAATTTGATCGCGTTGCTCGAGTGGGGCTTTGCACTGCTATCGCCGGATGAACAACGTCTGCTGGCGTGGCTCGGGGTTTTCGTTCAGGGCTGGACCGTCGAAGCGGTTATCGATCTGGCCAGCGCATTCGGCGTATCGCCTGAGGAAGCGGTCGATCTTCTCACCGGACTCGCCAACAAATCATTGGCTTCCGTGGACCAAAGCGTAAGTCCACCGCGCTACCGGCTGCTCGAGAGCGTGCGCGAATTCGCACTCGAACAGCTCAAAGTTTTGGGCGATGAACGGCGCGCGCGGGATGCGCACCTGGCCTACGTGCTGCGCATGACGGAGGCGGCCCATGCAGACATGCTCGGGGCTCGGATGCTTGAGCGCATCGCGCTGCTCAGGCTGGAGCACGGCAATATCGACAGCGCGTCCGAATACGCAGCGGGTCCGGGTGCCAACCCGCAGGCGGCTCTGCGAATTGCGGGACTTTTGACGCTTTATTTCAAAGCGCATGGGAATGCCCCATTTGCCGTACGACTATGCGATCGCGCGATCACCGCGTCACCGTCGCTGCGCACCCGCGAACGGGCGCAAGCAGAGATGTGCCGCGGCATCAGTATCTTCACCGGTACCAAAATTGCAGCGGATCAGTCCTTGCTCGAGGCCGTTACCATCGCGCATGAAGTCGGCGACGAATGGACCGAAGCCTATTCAAGCGGACATCTGGCCCTTTGGCGGATTCACTTCGGGCAATCCGAGCAGACTGTAGAACATCTGGCGACGGTCGAGCGGTTCGCGGAAAAGCATGACGATGAGCTGCTGCGCGGACTCACCGGATTGGTGCGCGGTTGGCTGTATCTGGCGCAAGAGGATACCGAGAAGGCCATTGACATCCTACGCTCGGTCCGCGGTCTCAGTGCCGACGCGCATCAGCATCACTTTATCGGCATGTATATCGGCCTCGCGTTATTCCGGCGAGGCGACTTGGCGGCCGCGGCCGCCGAATGGCATGAAGCCATGCGCAATGCCCTCTCGGTAGGGCACCTGCGAGGTGTCGCGGGATCCGTCGAGGGATGCGGATACCTGGCTGAGCGGCTCGGCGCGGCAGAGGAAGCCTGTCGATTCTTGAGTGCAGCCGAGCAGATTCGCCAGCGTGCGCAGTCGCCGCTGTTTAGCTTCTGGTTCCGCCACAATGAGTCCGCCAACGCGCGACTGCGGTCGGCGCTCGGATTGAATCGCTACGAGGCGCTGGTCAGCGCAGGCGCACGCATGCGCGTGGAAGACGTGATAAATGAAGCGGCAGAGCGACTACGGCAATTTGGGGCCCTGCCGGCCGCTTAGGCACCCTGCAGAGTTCCGGCCGGGTCATACTTCTTTCGCAAAGCCTCGAGCCGTCCGGCGTTTTGCGATCCGAACTTCTGAACGTTGTCGGAATCGTCCTGCCCCGCGAAGTTTGTGAGGATTCCCGGCAAAGCCTCGCGCGATGCCTCGGCATGCAGTGCCCGAATGCCCTCGCGCAGCACGCCGGTGGCGCTCGGCGCGTCGGTGATGCCGATAAAATTCACGAAGAACGGCGTGTTGCGGTGTGCAAACGCGGAGTCTTCCGCGCCAATTCGGGCGACCGCACCGCCCATATGCTGTACGTGAATTTCGCTTCTCATGGTCGGCAAGCGGTGCGCCATGGCAGCGAGTGCGTTGACGGTGTGGTCGCTGAGGGCGGCATAGTTTGCCGTTTTCCAGTAGTAGTAATGCCCCCTCACCGCCGAGGGGTCCTGCAACTGCTGCCACTGCGCATAAGGCATCCGACCGATGTGTTCCACCAGCGGTTGACCCTGTGCACGCAACGGCGCCAGCGCCGCTTCTCCCTCGGCAAGATCGCCAGACCAGCACACCGCGAACATGAGGACCGGACGCCCATGCCAGGCGGCATCCAAAAAGGGCAGCGGCGGCCCATGTGCGATCACCGCGAGTCCGCAGAATTCATCGGGAGCCTCCGCCACGAAATCCCGGAAGGCGCACAGAGCTTCGACCGCATGCTCGGCTGGGTGGACGATGAGTCCGGCCAGCACTTCGCGCAGCGGATGTAATTGAAAGTCAAAGCTGGTCACCACACCGAGTCCGCCGGCGCCGCCGCGCAGCCCCCAATAAAGATCCGCGTGTTCCTGCGGGGAAGCGCGGACAAATCGACCGTCCGCCAGCACCACGCCGGCGCTGCGCAGATTGTCGCAGGCGAGACCGTGTTTGCGCATCAGCCATCCCGCGCCGCCGCCGAGCGTGAATCCGCCCACCCCGGTGCTCGAAATCAGTCCGCCCGTGGTCGCGAGCCCCTCGATCGCGGTCGCGCTGTCCACGTCGCGCCACACCGCACCCCCCTGAACTGTCGCCACGCGCGATTCGCGGTTGACCGCCACCTGGCGCAGCTTTGAGAGGTCGAGGAGCAGCGAGCCGTCGCGGATCGAGCGCCCCGCCACATTGTGACCACCCCCTCGAACCGTCATCCGCAGCCCGTGCTCGGACGCAATGCGCATTGCGTGCGACACGTCCTCGGCATCGGCGCAACCGACGATGCAAGAGGGGTGCCGATCGATGGCGCCGTTCCAGACGCGGCGCGCAATGTCATAGCCTTCATCGCCGCGTACCAGCGATGTACCGCGCAGACGGGAACGAAGTGTGTCGAGCAGCGAGGTTTTTAGTGTTGCGGACTCGTTATTCATCGGCCACCCCCGGAATCTCCCCAGTGCCGCAGTCTACGTAAAAAGCGGCTGCGCACAGTCGCTCAATTGTGATGAATTTGTGATGCGCGGGGCGACGCGCAGGTATTCGCGCTTATTGAGTCTTGGTTTCTATTTTCTTGAAGCCGGCCGGCACGGTGAACACATCGGCGCTCACGGCATTGGTCGACACCGAAACCACCTGCGATGACACGGTCATCAAGGCAACATCACCCGGTGGCATGACGACGGGTGCTACGGCCGGTGCCGGCTGAGCTGCGGGCGCATCTGCAGAGTCCTTCTTCTTTTGAAAAAGGCCGCCGAGTTTGCCCACTACCGCGCCAGCGATGCCGCTGGGGCTGGTGCTCGGGCTCGGCGAACTGTTATCGGTTTGGCTCGTTTGCGCTTGTTGCGAATTTGAATTCTTGCATTGCGGGCCACCCAGTCCGAGCGTAAAGCTGCTCTTGACCGGATAGCCTTTCACGCCCTGCATCTTGGCCGCGACTTCCGCCCAGACACCTTTGTACTGCGCAAAGAAGGCCTTGGCTCTTTCGGAGACGTCTTGAGAGCTCGAGACGTCGATGCCCATCTTGGATGCATAGGCACTATAGAATTTTCGGGCTTCGCTGCTTTCCGCAAAGTCCGCGGAAGTCCACTGATCCAAAACCAATGCGATCTCGCAAATCGCACCCGTTTCTTTGTCCTGGCAAGGTTGAGTCGCCGTGACGGTCACGCGCTGCGCATCGTAACCGGCGAATTGCGCCTTTTCACCGCTCTTGGTGACGTCGACCTTGGCCGGTAGCCAAACGCACTTGGATTGATCGACCGCGGAGGGCTGCTGCTTGGCCTCGCTTGCGTTCATTTGATCGGACATTTTCTGCATCTGCGCGTGCAGCTGCTCGAAGGTAGTCTCGGTGTATTCCTTCTTGTTTATGTTCAGGTGATAGAGCGTGCCCTGATCGAGGAGGACGATCTCGGCGCTCGGACCCAGGGCGTTGCGCGCCAGAAAACCGACGATCTTCGACTGCATTTTCATGTCGTTGTCGGTGCGCGACTTGTCGCCTGAGATGCTCGTTTTAGAGCTGCCCGACATATTCGCGAATGCCATTCCACCGACACCCTCCACGGAGGTGGTGCGTTCGATGGTGATGTCGGCCTGCGCAGTCCCCGCGGCGAATCCGAAAATGCCGCCCATCAGAACTAGGGCGATTGACCGCCGCTTTGGTATCTTCATGGTATCCCCTCCTCGGTACTGTTCATTTAGACCGGAATGCCACCCAAAACCCGCCACGCTCAGACGAATTAGGGACGCACTCGCGAGACTGCGCCAGTCGTTTAGTATCGAGTACCGAAGCTGATGAGGTGAAAGCTCAACGTCACCCATAGTGTCACGAAGGCAGCGAGCACCAATAGCACGCTCCAAAGCTTCGCGAACCAACCGCGATTGCCTTGCCAGACTCGCTGCAGGTTC
Source organism: Steroidobacteraceae bacterium (assembly GCA_035603615.1). Classification (GTDB taxonomy): domain Bacteria; phylum Pseudomonadota; class Gammaproteobacteria; order Steroidobacterales; family Steroidobacteraceae; genus Bog-1198. The sequence continues at coordinate 10,237 of DATNKC010000028.1, forward strand.
CAAAGCGCGGTGCCGCACAGACCGATAAAGCCTGCGGCACCGGCAACTTGCAGTGGCCATAACATCGGGCCACCGATAATGGTGTCCGACCCCAGCGACACAAAGAGCGCGGTCCAACCGCCTAGAGCCACGAGCACCAGCCAGGAGAAGCCGCGGACCCACCGATAAGATTTCAGATCCGGCCCGCTAAGCGGCATGGCCGCCCCGAAGCGGCGCCGGCTGATGGCGCCGACCGGCCAGGACAGGGCCGTGAGCACGATGAGAACCATGGCTGCCCCGAAGGCGGGCAACAGCCATGCCGCATCCCGGTACCAGGGAGCCCGGTTCCAAACCATGAAGGGCGACACCGGGTTGATGCTCCAGCGCACCACGCGACCGTTCTCGAGCATGGCCCCGAGACGCCCGTGGCCGTTGGCGGCCTGCCATACGAAGGGTGCGACCTCGATCCACTTGTGGGGCGGGCCTCCCAATATCTCGGGAACCGAAGGCCGACCGTCCTTATCCAGGGAGATTTTGACTTGACCCGCGAGGTTCAACACGTCGACGAAATTCGTAAAGGAACCACGGCTGCTGATGTAGTTGCCCGTCAGCATCTGGGCATGCTCTTTCGCGGTCGGCAGTTCTACGGGCGCCGCGGCGTTCGCCGCGGGAAAATAACGATCTGCGAACTGCTCGAAGAGCGCGATGCGGATCGCTTCGGTCGCGTTATTTGCACCGGCGCTGTTCATCGAAATAAAGAGACCGACGTTCTTGGTGGGAAAAATCCACATATCGCTATGAAAGTAATTGAGATCGCCGCCATGTGCGATCGCGCTCAGGCCGTTGACCTGCAATTCGTAAAAACCAAGCGCCATGCGGTCGGTACCGGGCAGCGTCACGTGCGAGGGATCGTGCATCAAGAGCGCTGTCTCGGGCTTGATCAATCCGGCGCCTTGGTTGAGATGAGCGATCATGAACTTGGCCATGTCGGCCGCGGACACCGCGACTGAACCGGCACCCGGTATCGAGATCAATTCGTAGGGTTTGGCGTCCACCGACGCTTTGGGATATCCCTGGGACATAAAGGGCGCAAGTTGCGCGGGCAAGGGTTGGCGGAAAGACGAGTGGGTCATATTGAGGGGCGCAAATATGTTGCGCTCCACGTATTCCTCGAACGGAATGCCGGAGATGCGTTGGACGATATAACTCGCAAGGCCCGCGCCATAATTCGAATAGGCTGGTGTCGTGCCCGGCGCATAGACGCGTTCAGGCAGCATGTGTTTCAGCACCTCATCCAGTGGGGGCACCTGGCCGCTGAAACGAATACCGCCCTTGAAGGCTTCCTCGAAACCCGGGGTATGCGTCATGAGGTTGCGCACCGTAATCGGCTTGCCCTCATACGGCGGAATCTTGAAATCCAGATACTGGTTTATGTCGGCGTCCAGATCGATCTTATGTTGTTCCACCAGCTGCATGACGGCAGTCCAGGTGAACAATTTTGAAATCGATCCTGCTCTAAACATCGTGGTCGCAGCGTCCACCCGCTTACGCGCCGCTACATCCGCGTAGCCGAAGCCGCGCTGGGTAAGCACCTGGCCGTCTTTGACGATGACCACCGCAGCGCCGGCAATATCGTTCGACTCCAGCGTGTAGGGCATGAAACCGTCCAGCCACGCATCGGCGTCCGACTGCGTGAGCGCCGGCGAAACGTCCGCTGATGATGGGTTTGCCAGGACCGCCGGGCCGCTCGACGCCGTGATGATGAGCATCGCCGCCGTTGCCAGTCTGCCGAGGGATATTTGCATGCTCATGCCTCAAGTGTCCTAATTGGGCTAGAATGATCCTATACAGAGCAATAGTAAATATCTGGAGCTGCAGGAGCCTACCGTGAGATCACTCGTTCAACGCTTGCCGATCATCCTTGTTCTCGCCTACTTGCCTTCGGTTGCAAGTTGGGCGGCCTCGCCGCCGGCCCTGCCGATTTCCCCGTCAACGATCGATGCAACCGTGGCGCGCGCCATGAAGGCCTTTCAAGTGCCCGGCATGGCCGTGGGCATCGTCAAAGACGGAAAGCTGGTCTACGCCAGGGGGTACGGCGTGCGCGAACTCGGCAAGCCGGCACAAGTTGATGCCGATACCCTGTTTCAAATCGGCTCCAACACCAAAGCGTTTACCACCGCCGCCCTTGCGCTCCTGGTCGACGCCGGCAAGATTCACTGGGACGACAAGGTGATCGACTATCTGCCGCAGTTTCGCATGCAAGATCCCTATGTGACGCGCGAATTCACCATTCGTGACTTGCTCACTCATCGCAGCGGTCTTGGCATGGGCGCCGGCGACCTGATGTTTTTCCCGGCCACCGACTTCAGCCGAGATGAGATTATCCACGGCCTGCGCTATCTCAAGCCGGTCTCCGGATTTCGCAGCAAATTTGACTACGACAACCTGCTCTACATGGTGGCCGGCCAGATAATTCCCGCCGTGACGGGAAAATCGTGGGAAGACTTCGTCACTGAACGCATTCTCGATCCGCTGCAAATGCGGTCCTGTGCCGCGAGCTATACCCGGATTTCGGATCGCAGCGACGTCGCGGCCCCGCACGTGGTGATCAAAGGCGAGCTCAAAGCGATTCCAGTTCTCAACATGGATGCAGTCGGGCCGGCGGGAACCATCAACTGCAACATCAATGGCATGGCGAAGTGGCTCGAAACCCAACTCGCCGCCGGCAAGATGCCGACCGGCCAGCAGTTATTCACCGCTGAACGCAGTGAAGAGATGTGGAGCATGAATACCATCATCCCGGTAAGCCCGTTGTTCACGACGATGTATCGCACCCACTTCAACGGCTACGCTTTGGGTTGGGGAGTGCAGGACGTGCTGGGATACAAGAAAGTCGCGCACACCGGCGGTGTGCTGGGCAGCGTCACTTGGGTCGCCATGATCCCTGAACTTCAGCTCGGCGTGCTGGTGTTCACGAATCAAGAGTCGGGCATGGCCATGGAAGCGGTCGGCGATCAAATCCTCGACGCATACTTGAAAGCGCCGCGCCGCGACTGGGTCGAGATCGGCACGGCGTACGGCGCCAAGCGCGACGCCGCTGCCAAAACCATCGAGGATGCCGCCGCGAAGACAGAGAGCTCGTCGGGGTCTCCGTCACTTGCGCTCGCTGCCTATGCCGGGACGTATCGCGATCCTTGGCGCGGCGAGGCCACGGTGCGCCTCGAGAACGGCAAACTGATCCTCAAGATCAGCCGGACCGACTCGCTCGAGGGACCGTTGACGCCTTACAGCGGCAATATCTTCATTGTCCACTGGAACGATCGAACCCTGAACGCGGATGCCTTTGTGCGTTTCGAACAAGGCTATGACGCCAAGGTGGCCGAGATGACCATGCGTGCGGTGTCGCCGGCCACTGACTTTAGTTTCGATTTCCAGGATCTGAGTTTCAGCAAGACAGACTGATGAAGGAGAGTTTGCCCAGCCTCGGGAATATTATGCAGGTCCTGCGCACGCGCAATGGCTGGACACGCAAGCAGATGAGCGCGCGAACGGGCATTCCCCTGTCGACACTCGCCAAGGTTGAAAAAGATTTACTGACGCTTAGCTACGATAAGCTCATCCAAATCGCCCAGAGGCTCAATATGCGGTTGTCTGAGCTGCTCGCCCAGGGCGACGCTCCCGGATCGCGAGTAATGACAAGGCGCAGCATCGGGACCTTGGACACCGCCGTTCGCGTCGATTCTCCTAATTACGACTACTATTTTTTGTGTCCCGACTTGCGCAAGAAACGCATGATTCCAATATTCGGCCGCCCGCATGCGCGGACCTTGGAAGAGTTTGGGGAGTTGGTCCGGCACGCAGGGGAGGAATTTATTTTTGTTCTGACAGGCCGCGTCGAAGTGCATACCGAGTTTTACGAGCCTGTCATTCTCGAGCCGGGCCAATGCATGTACATCGATTCCGGAATGGGACACGCGTATCTGCTCGGCCCTGGCTGCGACGAGGCCTCGGTGCTATCGGGCTGCACCAGCGAGGGCGGCGACTTATTGGATGCGCTGACCAAAACAGAGCGACCGAAGAAAACGGCAGCCCGCGCACGCAACTTACGCTAGGCCGGTCGGCGCGACGCGAGCCACGCCTCCGTCCGTTCTCGAATATAGGCCTGGTAGTCTTCGTTTGACTTCAGATCAGGCATCGTGTGGTGAGTTCCACCGTGGCCATCGGGTACGGGAAGTTGCGCCACCAGTTCGGCGTGTATCTTCTGCAAGTGAGAGGGGAGGTGTGCGTTGGGGTTGGCAGCTTTGGCGACCGGCACGGTAATCCCCGTCAACGGATCATCGCTGCGCGCTTGCGCGAGTGTCAGCACGTCGCCGATGCCGGTTGCCGCTGCATCGCGCGCGGTCAGGGCCGGCAGATTCCAGCGAGTTTCAATCGTCTTCAGTATGGAGGTGTGATCGAGCGGCATGGATCCGGCCGGCACTCGAAACACTGTG
>DATNKC010000029.1:0-4790 GCA_035603615.1 Steroidobacteraceae bacterium
CGCTGAACTCCCGTGCCCCACTGGGCGAAAATTCCGCCGCGCAACGTCCAATCGTAGGTGTCCCACGCAAAACAACCCACGAACGCGGCGAGTAAATGCGGAGGCCGCACCGTAATGGCATGCATGGCCGCGGCGCCGGTGTTCGAGCAGCCCACGATGCCCACCTTGCCGTCCGACCAGGGTTGGCGCGCCAACCACTCATTGACCTCATAGGCATCTTCCGCTTCGATGCGATCGTTGTATCCGCGGCGAACGCCAAAGGAGGCGCTGAGCCCGCGGCGTTCCACGAGCGCGACCACATAACCGTGCTTGGTCAGTTCGGGCACCGAGTACGCGGCATTGGTGCCGGGCGGAGAAACCCCTTTTCGATCGAAGGTGTGATGCCATATGACCGGAAATTTGCCATCGGCCGCATGCTCGCCGATCGCCGGGCGATAAAGATCGACGGCCAGGCGCACGCCGTCGCGCATCGGTAAATAGAACGAGGTCTTGATCTGGTCGGGATAGAGAATCGGCGAATACCCTTGATAGACGCCAAAGGCGGATTCTTTCGGCGCTGCGTCGGCGGCGAGACTGAGCTGCGGCACGAGCCAGAATTGCGGGACAAGCCAGAGCAGTGCGGGTAGAAACTTGCGACGGGTGCGTTTCAGCATGCGAATTCCCCTAAGGATTTGAGCGGCGCAAAATCTCATCGCACTGCGGTTCATCGAACTCGAGCCAGCGCAAGAGTTCTTCAGTGTGTTGACCCGCCGTCGGCGGCGGGGTGTTGAGCGTCGGACCGTCGTTCAAGAATTGAAAGCCGGCATTGAGGATTTCAATGTTTTCGTTGGTCGGCAGTCCCGGCACGGTGAGCGGAATTTTCAGTCCGCGTTGCTCGAGGTGCGGAAGTGCACAGGCTTGCGCCACATCGCGCACCATCCCGCACGGGATGCCGGCGACACTCATGACCTTCTCCCATTCAGCCGCCGGGCGCTGCCGGAAGGCCGCGGACAGGAATGTTTGCAGTGCTGAGGTATTGGCGCGCCTCAAATCGGGTGTGGCGAAGCGAGGATCGGTCAGCCATGCTTCGCACTTCAGCAGCCGCGCCAAGGACTCGAATTGCCCTTGCTGGACGACCCCCAATGAGATGAGCTTGCCATCGCCGGCTTCAAACAAGGCGGCGGTGGGTTGGCCGCTGTAGCCGGTATTGCCAGTGCGTTCCATCGCCTGGCCGGTCACCAAAAACGGCACGACCGCGGAGGCCATGAAGGCAAGGCTGGCATCCATCATGGCCACATCGATGAACTCACCCTGTCCGCTGCGCTGCCGTTTGAGCAGCGCGGCCAAGATCGCGAATGCCGCGGTCTGACCGGTCAGGGTGTCAACCACCGGAAATCCGACGCGCATCGGCGGATCACCCGGATCCCCGCCCAACGACATCATGCCGCTGGTGGCTTGCACGATATTGTCGATCGCCGGCCAGTCACGCAGCGGCCCGGATTGGCCATAGCCCGACACGGAGCAATAGATGATGTCGGGCTTGAGCGCGCGGGCTTCCACAAACCCTAGACCGAGCCGTGCCATGACGCCGGGGCGAAAATTCTCCACGACCACATCGCAGCGCGCGATGAGCCGGCGCGCAGCCTCCTGCGAGGCGGCATGCTTCAAATCCAAGGACATCGATTTCTTGCCGGCATTCACGGCAATGAACGCCGGCGCCATGCCATCGTAGGCACGATCGGCGCCGTAGTTGCGCATCGCATCCCCTCTGCCGGGTGATTCGACTTTGATGACTTCCGCGCCCAGCAGACGCAAGAGGTGCGTGGCGTAAGGTCCGGCCATGATATGGGTGAAATCGGCGACGCGAATGCCCTCAAGTGGTTGCATCGGCTCTCCTTGCGCACTTCACGCTTCCTGTCTGCTGGATGCCCTGCGCAATCTGTCGCGCATCGCGAAAAACCGCGGTGCCGTCGATCCCGATGCGGCTCAACAGGTCGGCGCTGCGCGAGGCATCTTCTTCATAAAGCTCGTCAAACCGCTTTTGATCCGATGCATTCACCGGGATGAATTGCACCTGTTGCGCGCGTCCCTCCGCCTCGCCCGATTGAACGGCGGCGCGAGTCTCCTTCGCCATCGCCGCTTCCCAAATGGGTGTCGATGCCTCGAGCAGCTGCTGCTCCTCGGGGTTCAGCGCATTCCAGCGCCGCTCGCCCATGGCGCGGGCAGGGTAGGCGCCCCGCGGCACCTGAAGTTCGGTGTAGTTCTTTGCCACTTCGCCAAAATGCAGCGACTTGAGGGTATCCGCAGGCGCCACCACGGCATCGAGCACGCCTTTCGCCAAGCTCGAATAGACCTCTCCCATGGGCATCGTCACCGGATCCGCGCCCAGATCGCGCATCACGTTGAGCAACTCCGTAGGCACTCGGATTCTCATGCCTTTCAAATCGCCGAGGGTGCGCACTTCCCGCGTGCGGCTCAGCAGCCCCGGAAGCGTGCCGCCCTGAATGGCCAAAACTCGCAAGCCTCGCAGCTCGCGCGCATATTCGGGCGAGTCCGCGGCCAGGCAACGGTACATGTCGACCTGCTGCTCGAATGTTTTTGCGCCGGCATAAAATCCTGTCTGGACACGCAATAGATGAGCCCCGCCGTGCGCATAGATCGGCGTGATCAGCCCGATGTCCGCCACACCGTGCCGCAGTTCGATCAATGACTGGTCGGAGGAGATCAAGCCGCCGGACCAGATGGGCCGAATGGTGAGCGAACCGCCGGATTTCTCCGCCACCCACGCCATCCAGGCCTTGTCGGCGCGGCTGAAGGGATGGTTCGGTCCATACGGCGTCGCATAGGTCAGCACCGTCGCGCCCGCGGCGCTCATCGACAGCGCCAAAAGCCCGCAGCCCAGCAGCTGGCGCAGTCGAGTCACGCCAGCCCCGCTTTTTTGAGGAAATCGGACACGTGATTCACCATTTCTTCGTGACTCCAACCCTTCGAGTCGACCATGTCCGCATTCAGCGTCAATGTCGGCACGCCCGCTTGCTCGAGCGATAGACGGGTGAGCTGCGTGCCGCTTTGCGAGAGGCGGCTGTCCGGCGGCACCAGAATGAGCGCAGCGTCGATTCCGCAGCGCTTCGCTTCGCTCACCATCCAGCCGTTCATCCACGGCGGCAAGTGCAGGACCTCGTTCATGGAACAAATCCGGCTGGCAAGTTCATGCAATGGCTTGCCGCGCAATTTGCGGATGTACTGCGGCCCGGCGAACGGCATGTACATGGACCAGACGAAAACGGCGCCGAGCTGCTGCTCGAGGGCGTTGTAAAAGCCGGGGTCGTGCCATAAACCGGCACCGATCCACATGAGACGGATGCGCTCGTTGCTGCTGACGGAAGTCCCCGCCTTGACCCGCTCCGCCACCTCGTCGCGAAAGCGCCTGGCGTGCGCGACCGCCCACTCGGAGCCGCGATGCCACTGAGGAATCATGGTATTCGGCATCTGGTCGGCGATTGAAACCGGACACGGCCGCGCCGCGCCGATCAACTGCGCCGCCTCGGCAATGTAGCCCTCTTGTTCGTTGATCTTTTCCATCAGCGCCGTGAGTTTCGCTTCGCTGAAGCGCCGGTTGGTTTTCTTTTCCAACAGAGTGATCAGGACCCGCATTTCTTCGACCAGCAACTCGATGCGATCGGCCTGAAACACCTCTTCCCACTGGTCATTCGACTTCTCAAACCAGGCCGCGTCCTTGTGTGTCCAGGCAGGCGCCTCGAGCGGAAAGAATTCGGTGCCGAGAGCGGCGGCCCACTGGCCGAAGACATGCTGAATGCAATCGCATGTGAGCCGCGCCACCAACGCGATGGGTTTGGGCAGTCCCCCCCAGGGCGCGGTGCTGGGATCGTTTGCGAGTGTGCACGCAAGACCAAGCGAGCAATAACGGCAGCCGTTGCCGGCGTAGCCGCGTTGCTCGAGCACTTTAAAATACCGAGCCGACAACTGTTTGGCGGAGATGTAGGCCGACCACCATTGATTGGTGATCAAGGGAATATCCATGGCGTGAAACAGCTCGTGCGGTGTATCGGCCTGCGCGACCACGAACGGGTCGCCGTTCTCGACGACCCGGCGTTTCAATTCCGCGGCAAACTGCCGCTGATGCGCCAGGGCATCCGCGGTGCACCGCAGATCCTTGCGGCTGCGCGAGGCTTCAGTGGCGCTCATTGAAACACCCCCTTCAATTCCCACTCTGCGATGCGCGCCGGCGCCAAGCCGCAAATGTCTCGAGCGATCGACAGCGAATGCTCGCCGATGCTCGGGGCTCGATAGGGCCGCAATTCATGTCCGGAGAGCGTCAGCGGCGTCCGCATATGCCCAAACGGACCCAGGAGAGGGTGTTGCAACTCAAACAGACAACCTCGCGCCGCGAGTTGCGGGTCGAACTGCACCAGATCTTCGACGTCCTGAAGCACACCGGCGGCGATGCCGGCTCGCTGCAGCTCAGCCATCAAGGGTTCGCCGTCGAGATTTCTGCTCCACGCGGCGATCGCTGCGTCTCGCCCCGCTGTATCCGCCGCGTCGGCAATGTTTCCGAACCGCCTCAAGGTCTGCCAATCCGCCGCGGTGGGAAGCACGATGGCAATCCACCGGTCATCACCTTGCACGGCGTAGACTCCCTGGTGAAAAATACGCGCATCGCCATTCCCCCTGCGCAGTGCGCGAACGCCGGCCTGGGTCTCCAAAATCGCGTCGCGCATTTGTTGAACGCAAATTTCATACATGGATGCGTCAATGTGCGAACCGCGGGCGGTCTCGCGGCGATGTTGAAG
>DATNKC010000030.1:0-4270 GCA_035603615.1 Steroidobacteraceae bacterium
GTGGATGGGCGCGTGGACGTGCGTGCGGGGTGGCGAAACATCGACCCAGCCGCAGCCGGATGCGCACTCACCCGCTCACCCTTCAGCCATGGCGCCGGACGCGCTCGCGGACATGCCACTGTGGGCGTACGGAATCACGACGCTACCCCAGCCCGGCGACACCGCCAAGCCGCAAGACTGGGGACGACAGTTCAATCCGGCGATCGATCGTGACGAGCAGCTCAAACCGGTCCTGCACGTCGCCGGCAGTTCGCGGACCTACGCGCGCATCGACCTCAGCGACTGGGCGAACGCCGTAGACTGGTTTCCGGACGAACACGCGCCGATGCCCGATGTCGTGCAACACGGCTCGGCCAAGCTCGGCGAAAAGAAGCGAGCCTGCGCATTTTGCCATCGCGTCAGCGGCGGCGGACGACCAGAGAACGCGCCCATCGCCGGGTTGCCTGTAGAGTATTTTCTGCGCCAGCTCGATGACTTTCGCAGCGGCCGGCGGCGTTCGACCGATCCGCGCAAGCCGAACGTTCCGACCATGATCGGAATCGCGCAGGCGATCAGCCACGACGAAGCACGCGCGGCTGCCGAGTACTACGCGGGGCAATCTGGCGCGCCGCGTATCCGCATCATCGAGAGCGACCGCGCGCCGCCGCTTCAGCTGCACGGGAACCTGTTCGTCGCCACCAGCAATGAGCGCACCGAACCGCTCACGGATCGCATCGCCGAAGTGCTTGACGGCGAGCACGAGCAGTTCAACGACAACCCGCACGTCGGCTACATGGCTTATGTGCCGCTCGGCGGCATTGAACGCGGCCGAGCCATGGTGGCCGCGAGTTCCGCAGGCGCGCAGACTGCCGCACTGCCGGCGGCGCAATCCTGCACCGCATGCCACGGCGCCGACCTGCACGGACTGGGCCCGGCGCCGCCGCTTGCCGGTCGCTCGCCGAGTTATCTGGTGCGCCAGCTCTACGACTTCAAGACCGGCGCACGCGACGGTAGCTTGGCGCCGCTGATGAAACCGGTTGCCAGCCGATTGAGCACGCAGCAGATGACCGACATCGCGGCGTATATCGCCTCGTTGCCGTGAAGCGGCGGCGATCAATGCCGCATCAGCTCCGCGCTACCATAGCTCAATCCACGAAGATGACCGAATGACGGAGCCGGGTCGCAGGGCGGCCAAGAGCGGGCGCTGGACCTAAGGAAATCGGCCGCAATTAGCGGCCAGTCGCGGTGTGCGGTAAGCTGCCGGTCCCTTGCTACAGCTATCTCGCTTGGACGGGCAGATTCGATTTCAACAAGAATTCACGAATAACTCTGTATACCTCTAGCGTCTGTTCGTCTGTGAAGTCGCCGTGAGTATTGCTGCTAATCGTAAGTAGCTGGTTGCGGACGCCTACCTTCGTGAGCGCTTCGTGAAAGCGTACTGCCTGCGCATAGGGTGCGATCGGGTCGCCGTTACCGTGGATCGTCAGAATGGGCGGCAATCCCGCGCGCACGTAGTTGATAGGCGAGACTCGCTTCGCCATTTGCTCGCGGTCGGGTTGGCTTCCCAGCCACGATACGGCCCAGGAGCGGATGTTCGGTCCATGCAGCAGGTCGTCGACATCGGTGGCGCCCACCCAATTGATCACTGCTGCGACATTTGGTGTTATGTCAGGCCACGGGCCTGACCATTTCGAGTCGTCTTGAGAAACACAGCGATTGTCAAAGCCAGCGGAGCTCGGAATCATAGCCGTCGTCAGCGCAAGGTGTCCGCCGGCTGAAGCTCCCGTAACCACCACCTTTCCGATATCAAAGTTGTACTTCGCTGCGTTGCGTCCAATCCAGTGCAGCGCGCAACGACAGTCCTCAACCGCTGCCGGCGCCAACGAAACTCGGGCTACGCGATACTCAACATTCACTGCGGCCCACCCCATCTCCAGATAAGGCAGCAGCGACATTACCTCCCCTTCCTTGTCGTGCCTTATCCAGCCGCCTCCGTGAATCAACATCACAACGGGCGTAGGAGCTTTCGCTGTCGTTGGGCGATAAACGTCGAGCTTTAATTCGTAATTGTCAGCAACCCCATATGTGATATTAGGGAGTACGTCGTAATGGCTGCTGATTAGTACTGCCGATTTCGCGGCTTCGCTCAACTGCGCCTGTGCGGCCGCGGAGAAGAGGAGTTGGAAACACAGCATGACGCCGGCACGGCATAGCTTTTCACCCGACATTGTCGCCTCCTTGTGCGGAAACTCTATACGGAATCGTCGCACCAGATCAATCTTGGACGCATTGACGAAGCATACTGACCCAGTGCCTAGTAGTCCTTGAGGACTTCTGCTATTTTTCTGATGAAGTTCTTAGGATCCCCAGCGATGGCCTCTGGTAGCCAATACGAGTTCGGCTCGTACTGCCTCGACGTTCCAGGCGGAACGCTGTTTCGCGAGGGGAAACGCGTCCCTTTGTCGCCCAAGGCGGCCGAACTCCTGGTCGCCTTAGTAGAAGCCGAAGGCAGTGTGCTCACCAGAGAACAACTACTGCTGCAAGTGTGGCCCGGCATCGTCATTGAGGAAGGAAGCCTAAGCTCTCACATTTCCATGCTGCGCAAGAGTCTGGGAACTGCTCCGAACGGACAGGATTTCATCGAGACCTTGCCGAAGCGCGGTTACCGCTTCGCGGCCGACGTGAAGCTGGCCGGATTCGATGTGCCGGCGGGCGGGACAAAGAGGGCCATGCTCGTGGTCCTGCCATTCGAGAACCTCAGCGCGGGGGATCGATACGATTATTTCAGCGACGGGCTGACCGAGGAAATGATCACCGAGCTTGCCTGCCTGAGCCCCGAGCATCTCGGCGTGATCGCCCGAACCTCGGCGATGCAGTTCAAATCGACCTCGAAGAGCGTCAAGCAGATCGGCCGCGATCTCGGTGTCTGCTACGTCGTGGAAGGTTCCGTGCGCCGGGCCGGGGAGCGGTTGCGCATCACGGTACAGCTCATCCGCGTCAGTGATGAATCGCACTTATGGGCCCAGAATTACGAGCGAGAGCTACACGACGTGCTCGAGGTGCAGGCGGAGGTGGCCCGAGCCGTCGCACGGGAAATCCAGATCAAATTAACTCCGCACGAAAAGCAGCGCTTGGACACGGATAAGGCGCGATCCATCAACCCGCAGGCGTACGAGTTGTATCTTCGGGGTCGTCACTTCTGGTACCGGCGAACGGAAGAGGGCATGCGAAAGAGCATCGAATGCTTCGAGCAAGCTCTGAGATATCAACCGGGTTTTGCGGCGGCCTACGACGGAATCTCGGACGCGCACACGATGCTTGCCTGCCGAGGCATGACTCCTGCGGTTGAGTCGTTTCCCAAAGCCAAGTCCGCGGCCAGGCACGCAGTGCAACTTCAGCCAGAGCTTGGTGAAGGATATGCATCGCTTGCCCATGTGCGCTTGCATGACTGGGACTGGGTGGGTCTTGAGAGTGACTTTCAGCGTGCCGCGGAGCTCGCTCCCGGCTACGCCGTCGCTCATTACTGGTATGCGGAATACCTCATGGCAATGGACAGGACTGGAGAGGCCATCGGGAGAGTCCAATACGCCTTGGAGTTGGATCCTCTGAATTCAGTGATCAACGCTTCCATGGGAATGATTCGCTACCTGGCACACGACTACGATGGCGCGCTGGTGGACTTGCGGCGTGGATTGGAAATCGACCCGACCCATTATGTGTCGCATCTGCGGGTGGGGCTCGTCTGCTTGCAGAAAAACCTGCTAAACGAGGCGTTCGACGCAATGCGTCAAGCAGTGACGCATTCCGGAGGCGGCACCGAAGCGCTCGCCGGACTCGCCCAGGCGTACGGTGTCGCCAGAGACAAAGTCGCGATGCAGAAGATCATGCAGGAGCTCGCCGCAAGCGGCCATCGCCATGTTTCGCCATACAATATTGCGAGGGTATACGGGGCAATCGACGACAAGCAGCGCGCGCTCGAATGGCTGGAGAGAGCCTATTGGGAACACAATCCCGATCTCATCGAGCTGACTCGCGAGCCCTCCTTCTCGAGCCTGCGGGCCGACGCGAAATTCCGGGAGCTGACGAAGCAAATCGGTTGGCATTGAGTGATCCTATTAGGGCAGCGTCTGAAACATAGAGGATAGCCAAGGCGTAACGCCCAAGAGCGTTGCCACGCTGTGTTTGTCCCTCGCGGGGAGTATCTGATTTTTTGTGTGTTTGAGCCATACTTTGCAAAGGAGCGAGAGTATGGCGATCAAGAAAGAGATTTTAGACGAGCTGCTGAAGGATA
>DATNKC010000031.1:0-5524 GCA_035603615.1 Steroidobacteraceae bacterium
TTTTTTTTGCGTGGACACCGCCATTTGTGTTCAGTTTTTGCTCGATAATTATAACGGAGCGGCGTAGATACCCATGAATACGGTGGTCAAAATACAGCCCAAAGATGTTGGCAGCATTCCCTATCAAGAAGCCTCCTTCGATATCTGGGATAAGAAGTATCGGCTGACCTCGAAGGATGGTTCGCCCATCGACAAGTCGATGGACGATACCTATAAGCGAGTCGCGCGGGCGCTTGCAGATGTGGAAAGCGAGCCCAGCCGGGAACAATGGTACGAATCATTCCTGTGGGCCTTGCGTCACGGCGCCATCCCTGCCGGCCGAGTGACGTCGAATGCCGGCGCCCTCGAACACAAGCCCGCGACCTCGACCATCAATTGCACGGTGTCGGGAACGATCCGCGACTCGATGGACGATATTCTGCAGAAAGTCCATGAAGCGGGCCTGACGCTCAAAGCCGGCTGCGGCATTGGCTATGAATTCTCGACATTGAGGCCGCGCGGCGCCTACGTGTCGGGCGCGGGCGCGTACACCTCGGGCCCGCTGTCGTTCATGGATATCTACGACAAGATGTGTTTTACCGTGTCCTCGGCGGGTGGCCGGCGCGGTGCGCAAATGGGTACGTTCGATATCGGACATCCCGACGCGTTGGAATTCATTCGCGCCAAGCGCGAGAACGGCCGCTTGCGGCAGTTCAATTTGTCGCTGTTGGTGACCGACGAATTCATGAAGGCCGTGAAAAGCGACGGCGAGTGGACATTGGCGTTCCCTCTCGGCCGCCAGGAATTCGAGGCTGAGCGACCGGATCTGTCCGACTCCACCAAGTTCGTGTGGCGCGAGTGGCCCTACACGGACGGCTATGTCGCGAACGAGGAGGGACTGGTCGCCTGCAAGATCTATAAGACTTTGCCGGCGCGGCGGGTGTGGGACGTGATCATGACCTCCACCTACGATTTTGCCGAACCGGGATTCATCCTCATCGACAAGGTGAACGAGATGAACAACAACTGGTGGACGGAAAATGTCCGCGCCACCAATCCATGCGGAGAGCAACCGCTTCCAGCCTACGGCTCATGCCTCTTAGGCTCGGTGAATCTCACCAAATTCGTGGTCGACCCGTTCACCGAGGACGCCCGCTTCGATTGGGAATGCTATCGCAAGGTGGTGAAGATCTTCACGCGGATGCTCGACAATGTGGTCGAGGTCAATGGTTTGCCCTTGGCGCAGCAGCGCGACGAAATCATGCGCAAGCGCCGCCATGGCATGGGTTTCTTGGGCTTGGGTTCCACCATCACCATGCTGTGCATGAAGTACGGGTCGAAGAAGTCGGTGGCCTTCACGCAGAACGTGTCGCGCGAGATGGCGGTGGCGGGCTGGGAAGCCGCGCTGGATCTGGCCAAGGAGAAAGGCCCGGCGCCGATCATGAACGAGGAGTTCACGGTGACGCGCGAGATGCTGCGCAAGCGCCCCGAAATGGTGAAGGACGGCTGGCGGGTCGGCGCACGCGTGCCGGGCCGGGTGCTGCACGCGCGCTATAGCCGCTACATGCAGCGCATCGCAGAAGCCTCGCCGGAGCTGGTCGATGAACTCGCCGAAGTCGGTGCGCGCTTCACGCATCACACTTCGATCGCGCCCACCGGCACCATTTCCTTGTCGCTCGCCAACAATGCCTCCAACGGCATCGAGCCGTCCTTCGCGCATCACTATTTTCGCAACGTGCTGCGCGAGGGCAAGAAATCCAAGGAAAAGGTCGATGTCTTTTCCTTCGAGCTGTTGGCCTACCGGGAATTGATCAATTCGCGCGCCATGGCGAATTCGCAATTGCCCGCCGAGAAGCTGCCGGACTATTTCATCGCCGCCGATGACATCGGCCCCAAGGAACATGTGGACATTCAGGCCGCGGCGCAGCTGTGGATCGACTCTTCGATATCGAAGACCGCGAATGTGCCCACCGATTACAAGTACGAGGATTTCAAGAATATCTACATGTACGCCTATGACCAGGGTCTCAAGGGCTGTACGACATTCCGCTTCAATCCGGAAGCCTTCCAGGGTGTTTTGGTCAAAGAGGACGACTTGAAGAACACCACCTACGTCTTCACCTTGGAGGATGGGACGGAAGTCGAGGCGCGAGGCGATCAGGAGATCGAGTACGACGGCGAAATGCATACCGCCGCGAATCTCTTCGATGCTCTCAAAGAAGGTTATTACGGGAAGTTCTGATCATGGCTCATATCAAAATCGGTAAGAAGATCGCGAAGTACCGCGTGCAGAAGCCTGAGGCGAAGGAAGCGCCTGCGCCCGCACCTGCGCTCAAGGCGCAAGACAACGTCATATGGATGCACGAGAAACTCGAGCGTCCCGAGGTCCTGATCGGCTCGACCTATAAGATAAAGACGCCGGTCTCGGACCACGCGATGTACGTCACCATCAACGACATCGTGCTCAACGAAGGCACGCCGCATGAACAGCGGCGCCCCTTCGAGGTGTTCATCAATTCGAAGAACCTCGATCATTTCCAATGGATCGTGGCGCTGACGCGGGTTATTTCCGCGGTATTCCGCAAGGGCGGCGATACCACGTTCCTGGTCGACGAGCTCAAGGCGGTATTCGATCCGAAAGGCGGCTACTGGCAGCCGGGCGGCAAATTCATGCCCTCGACCATCGCGGAATTGGGCTATGTCATCGAGCGGCACCTGCAGTCGATCGGCTTGCTGAAGAAGCCGGAACTCGATGTGCATCAGCGAAAATTGGTGGAAGAGAAGCGCGCCGAGTTCGAGGCGCGCACCAAGCAGACCGATGCATTTCCAAAATCGCACTTTCCGGAAGGCGCGCAGCTGTGCGCGAAATGCAGCACCGCCGCGGTGGTCATGATGGACGGCTGCAATACCTGCTTGAATTGCGGCGATTCGAAGTGCGGATAACGGTCTAGGGCGCGGCCATCTGCCGCGCCGACCTGGTCTTGAGGTTTTCCGGCCCCAAACTGTCTGCATAGTTCAGCGCCGCTGTCGCAAAGCGCGCGCGGGCTGCCGGCGCATCGCCTTGAGCGGCCAGCACTTTGCCCTCGGCCATCAGGGCATCGCCTATGCGGGCGGACAAAATATCCTTGCCGAAGGCCTTGTCATAGACCGCGAGAGCATGCTGCGTGTCGGCGTGCGCCTGATCGAGGCGTCCGTGGCGCAATTCAAATTCCGCGCGCTTCACCAGCACCACCGGAAAATCATAGGCGGGAGGCGAGTTGTCGTTGAACAGGGCCACGGCCTCGTCCGCCAGGCGTTGCGCCCGAACTTCGTCGCCCGCGCGCTCGGCGAGCAGCGCCGATTCCATGCGCAAACTGCCGAACACCCAGTACGCCGGCGGAAATATGGCGTGCAGTCGTTGCTCGGTCGGCGCCAGCATCGACGCAGCGCGCGCCTGCTGACCGGCCTCGATCAGCGTCGATAGCAGTTCCGGCGCCGCGGCGCCTTCGGCCGCGGTGTCGTGCAATTCACGGGCGTGCGCCAGGGATTTCTCGTAGCCGGTCAGCGCGCCCGGAATGTCGCCGAGCTGCCGGCTGATGCGCGCCTTGAGCAGCAGCGGCAAGGGTCCGACATCGGTGTCGCCCCGCTTGCGTTCAATGTCCAAGGAGCGCTCCTGGCTGGCGCGCGCATCCAACGGCCGGCCGATCTTCCAAAGAAACATGCCTTGATTGGCATAGTGCACGTACTCGGATTGCTGGGAGTCCCGTCCGCCAAAGGTTTTCTCTTCTTCGGCATAGGCTTGCTTGGCTTGCGCGACCTGCATGACGCGCGCGTAGCCATTGGCGAGAAGGTAGGCGACACGCCCCGCTTGCAGGGGATCGGGCGGCGTGACGTCGGGCAGGTTGCGGCGGGCCGCTTCCGCTTCGGGCAGGCTCGACAAACCGCGTAATTGGTTCGACACAGCTTTGGCGACATAGCAGTCGATGCGGGAGCTCGCAAAATTCTTGTCGGCCGGTATGCTCGCGAGGCCCTCTTCGATCTTGGCAAATCCCTCCTTGGCGCGATTGAGACTCACTTCTGCATAGCCGCTGCGACACAGGGCAACGCCGAGGGTACTGGGATCCTTGGATTCTTTGGCCAAGGTTGAGGATTCCGTGTACAGCTGAAACGCGGTGGCGTAGTCGCGCCGTTCCTCGAGTTGGTCGCCCAATATTCCGAGCATGACGGCGCGCCGATCGGGCGGAATATCCGTAGAGGTTCGCGTGGCTTCGGCCGCCTTGAGAACCAGCTCGCGGGAGCGTTCCGGGCTGACTTGCAGCATGGTCTCGGTGAGCAGGTAGTTGGATAATTGGGTGGCATCCTGCGCCATGGCCATGGCGTGCAGGGCCTGGTCCCGCTGCGCGATGGCCGTCGCCGCCTCCCGATCGGCGCGCCCCCGTTCCGCGACAGCTTGCACCGCAGCCCGATCCGCGCGCCGCGCTTGCAAAAGGGCCGCGAGCAAGGTGGCGCTCAACAGCACGACCGCAATGCCGACCAGGGCCGTGCCCACGGTGTGCCGTTTGACGAACTTGGAGGCGCGATAGTAGGCGGTGTCCGCGCGCGCTTGCACCGGCTCGTCCGACAGGAAGCGCTGCAGATCGTCG
This sequence comes from Steroidobacteraceae bacterium, assembly GCA_035603615.1. Classification (GTDB taxonomy): domain Bacteria; phylum Pseudomonadota; class Gammaproteobacteria; order Steroidobacterales; family Steroidobacteraceae; genus Bog-1198. Next base: position 4,602 of record DATNKC010000031.1, read on the forward strand.
GCAAAGGCCTCGGCCGAGGCGTAGCGCTCCGCGGGATTCTTTTTAATGGCCTTGTGCAGGATGTTGTCCAAATCGCCTTGCAGGGAACGCGCGCGAACCGCGGTGGTCTTCACGACGGCGGATGCGCGCGGCGGCTCCTCGGTCAATACCGCATGCACGAGCGCCGCGCTCGAGCGCGAGCCCTCGGGCACCGGATGCTCGCCGGTCAGCAGCAGGTACAGCAGCAGTCCGAGGGCGTACACGTCGGTGGCGGTGGATATCGGTTGACCGAGAAGCTGCTCGGGCGCCGCATATTGCGGCGTGAGCGCGATGGCGCTGGCACGCGTCAACTGCGCCGCCTCCGAGTCGTCGTCGATGAGTTTTGCGATGCCGAAGTCCAACAGCTTCACCGTACCGTCGGACGTGACGAATACATTCCCCGGCTTGATGTCGCGGTGAACGATCAGATTGCCGTGGGCATGCGCCACGGCGTGCAGAACGCCGAGGAACAGTCTCACCCGTGCCCTGACGTCCAGTCCCATGCGCTCGCAGTAGACGTCGATGGGTTCGCCTTCCACGTACTCGAGCACCAAGTAGGGCTGCGACCCCTCGGCGACGCCGGCATCCAGCAACCGGGCGATATTCGGATGATTCAGCCTGGCAAGTGCGCGGCCTTCGAATCGAAAGCGCTGTTCGCCTGCCTTGCCGATCCACATGGCATGGACGAATTTGATCGCCACGGTGCCCTCGTAGCGACCATCGGCGCGATGGGCCCGCCAAACGCTGCCCATACCGCCCCGGCCCGCCTGCGCGTCGATGATGTAGGGTCCGATGTGCCGCCCCACCAGGGTCGCCGACTCGAGGTTCTCATCCGACAAGGGAGAGGGTCCCTCGAGAAAGCTCGCAAATCCTTCACTTTGCCGGTCGGCGAGGGCGCGCTCCAC
>DATNKC010000032.1:0-24077 GCA_035603615.1 Steroidobacteraceae bacterium
TCTAGCAGGGCGAAGCCTTTGCGGTGTTGTCGATGGCGGCCTCGCAATTCGCGCAGGTCAGCTTGCGTTTTCCCAGCAGGTCGCGCACGCGCACGCCGCCGCAAATCGTACAGCGGGCAATGCCCACCTCATCGTGGCGCGCCAGCGCCAGCAGCAGAAACCAGGCGTGCTCGAACGAAATGCTCACCGGCTTGTGCATCTCCAAATAGGCCTCGTAGGCGCGGCACAGCAACGCGCCGGACTCGAGCGATCCCACGCGATAGCGCGGCTCGAGACCGCGATCGCCGGGGCCGACCAATCCGTACATCACGAACAGGCTCGCAAGTTGCGCGGCTTGGAAATTCAATTCCGGATTGCGGAAGAAGAATGCCGCCTGGCGCGGCGACTTGCCGCGGTGGCGCGTGACCTCACGCGCCTCGCCGTTCAAGACATAGCTGCGATACAGCTTGCGGATCCGGTCATCGCTCAAGCCGGTCCATTGGCGAATCGTAAAAGTGCGCGCCTCGTGGCGGATCAGCCGCAGTGCAAGATCAAATTTTTGCCGGTCTCTGGTGTAACGATCGTCTGACACCCTCATGGCCGCCTCCCAAGTGCAAATCATGTGTTTCAGGGACAAAAAGAATTTGACAGAAATTTGTCACAAAGTTAGCTTGATTGCCAAGGAGTTTTTCAATACGAAAAGGGGCGATTTGTGCACGACGCATACATCGGCAATTGGACCCAGCAGTCGCATGTCTCCATCGAACATCTGACTTCGATGCGCGGTTTGAACAGCCGCTTCCTCGATCTGGCCGGCAACGGCTTGCTCTCGCCGGGACTGGCGCGGCAGGTCGCGGGTCTTTCGCCGGCGCAGCGCGCCGCGGCGGCAAATTGCCCTTATGCCCTGTTCGATCTGCGCTTCGCGGACGATGCCTACTGGCGAGGCCGTCTACAAGCGATTGGGAGCTGGCGGATCGCCGATGATTTCAAGGCCGATGCGGAAATCGTCGACTTCGTGCGGCTCGCGCTCTTCTATACCTGGCATGTGGCCTCGAGCGCCGGGCTGGCCGCGCACCTGCTCCTCGGTATGCATGGCAACACGGTCGAGGCTTTTCGCGGCATTTCCGTCGACGCATTGCCGGCTTTGGCGCTCGCCGAGGCGGCAAATCTCACCGCCCGCTGGAGCGGCTGCCGCGCCTACTGGTCCGCCTTAATCAGCGCAGCGGCGCGCCCTGATCCTGTCGCGCTGCGCCGGGTCCAGCTCTCGGGATTACAGCTTGCGGCCGCGGCTCAATTGCCAAGCGAGCCTCGCGAGGTTTAGTCTACGCGGCTCCTATGCATGCCTTAGTCCTCCGACAGCTCACCAAAGTTTACAAAAACGGTATCAAAGCGCTCAAGGCCATCGACCTGGAAGTCGAGGAAGGCGACTTTTTTGCGCTTCTGGGACCCAATGGCGCGGGCAAAACCACGGCGATCGGCATTACGACCTCGCTGGTCAACAAAACCAGCGGCGTGGTCGAGGTATTCGGCCATGACATCGACAAGGAGCTGGAAGCGGCCAAGTCCTGCATCGGTCTGGTGCCGCAGGAAATCAACTTCAACATGTTCGAGACCCCTTTCACCATCGTGGTGAATCAGGCTGGGTTCTACGGCATACCACGGCCGCTGGCGAAGCAGCGCGCGGAGAAATATCTCAAGCAGCTGCAGCTTTGGGACCGGCGCAATTCGGTGGCGCGCTCGCTTTCGGGCGGGATGAAACGGCGCCTGATGATCGCGCGGGCGCTCATGCACGAGCCGCGCTTGCTGATCCTGGATGAGCCGACCGCCGGCGTAGATATCGAGATCCGCCGCTCCATGTGGGAGTTCTTGCGCGACATCAACGTGCAAGGAACCACCATCATTCTGACGACGCACTACCTGGAAGAGGCCGAGAGTCTGTGCCGCAACATCGCCATCATCGAGGGCGGCAACATCATCGAGCGCGACAGCATGGCAAATGTGCTGCGCAAGCTGCAAACCGAAGTGTTCGTGTTCAATTTGCGCGAGCCGCGCGGCGTCGCCCCGCAACTCTCAGGTTTCACGGCGGTACTTTCGGATGATCACACCCTGGAAATCGAGATGTCGAAGACGCAGAGCTTGAACGATATTTTCGCGCAGCTGTCGGCGCAGGGCATTGCCGTCAACAGCATGCGCAACAAGGTCAATCGGCTCGAGGAATTGTTCGTCCGCTTGGTCGACGGCAGCGTCAGGACCGCCGCAGCGGCGAAGGCCTCGTGATGCCTGAATCGCGCGCGCTCACCGATTGGATCGGGTTCAAAACCATCATCATCCGCGAATTCAGCCGCATCGTGCGGATATGGGGGCAGACCCTCGTGCCGCCCGCGGTCACCGCCACGCTATACTTCGTGATCTTCGGCAGCTTGATCGGCCGGCGCGTCGGCCAGATCGGCGGCTACGATTACATGCAGTTCATGGCGCCCGGCATCATCATGATGAACGTGATCACCACCTCCTACGGCAATGTCGTGTCCTCATTCTTCGGCGCGAAGTTCGGCAAGCACATCGAGGAACTGTTGGTGTCTCCGTTGCCGAATTGGCTGATCGTCGCGGGCTATACCATGGGCGGCGTGCTGCGCGGCGTGCTGGTGGGCGCGGTGGTGACGATCATCTCACTGTTCTTTACCCGTCTGTCGATCACGCATGTGCTCGCGATCGTCACGGCGGCGTTCCTCACGAGTTTCATCTTCGCGCTCGGCGGCTTCATCAACGCCTTGTTCGCCAAGAACTTCGATCAGATTTCCTGGTTCCCCACCTTCGTGCTGCAGCCGCTGACCTATTTGGGCGGCGTATTTTATTCGGTGACCATGCTGCCGGGCTGGGCTCACATGGCCTCGAACGCCAATCCTATTTTGTACATGGTGAGCGCATTCCGCTTCGGGTTCCTCGGCACCTCGGATGTCGATTTACGCCTGGCCTATGCCATCATGATTTGCGCCGCCACCGTGATGTTCACGCTGGCGGTAACCCTGATGAACCGCGGCACCGGTATCCGCGAATAGAGGAGAGATAAGTGGTACTGACGATTCCTCGCGCCATGAGCGCGCTCATCGCTGCGCTTGCCGGTCTCGGCATGGCGGCCGTGGTTGCCGCGGACGCACCGCCGGGCGCGGCCGATCTCGAAGGATTTTCAAGCGCCGCAGCGGCCGCGGAAATGCAGCTTGAACAGCGTTTCGATTCGGACCTGTCGGCGGCGGACTTGCGCTCCTGGCTGGAGCAGATGAGCTCGGCGCCGAACCACGTGGGCTCACCGCACGACAAGGCCAACGCCGAATTTGAGCTCGCGAAGTTCAAGGAGTGGGGCTGGGATGCCTCCATAGAAACATTCTCCGTGCTGTATCCGACGCCCAAAGAGGTGTCGGTCGAACTCGTTGCCCCCACGCACTTCAAGGCGTTGTTGACCGAGCCGCCGATCGAAGGAGACCGCACTTCGACGCAAACCAAGGACGAGCTGCCGGCGTACAATGTGTACGGCGCCGATGGCGATGTCACCGCGGAGCTGGTGTACGTCAATCAAGGCATGCCGGACGATTACAAGGAACTCGAACGCGAGGGCATCAGCGTCAAGGGACGCATCGTGCTCACCCGTTATGGCGGCGGCTGGCGCGGACTGAAACCGAAGCTCGCTTATGAGCACGGTGCCGTCGGCTGCTTGATCTATTCTGATCCGCGCGACGATGGCTACGGCGCCGGCGACACCTATCCGAAAGGCGGCTATCGGCCGCCCAATGCCGTGCAGCGCGGTTCGGTCCAGGACATGACCTTGTACAGCGGCGATCCGCTGACGCCCGGTGTGGGAGCGGTGCCGGGAGCCAAACGCCTCGCACTCAAGGATGCCAAGACCATCCTTAAAATCCCGGTGTTGCCGATTTCCTACGCGGCCGCGGAGCCGCTGCTCGCGGCGCTCGGCGGCCGCGTCGCGCAGCCTTCGTGGCGCGGCGGCCTGCCGCTGACCTATCACGTCGGTCCCGGTCCGGCTCAGGTGCACATGAAGGTGTTGTCCGAGTGGACTCAAAAGCCGATCTACGATGTGGTCGCGAAAATTCGCGGCAGCGATGCACCTGACCAGTGGATCATTCGCGGCAATCATCATGATGGCTGGGTGTTCGGCGCCTTGGATCCGCTCGGCGGCCAGATAGCGTTGATGGCCGAAGCCAAGGCCATCGGCAAATTGGTGCAGCAAGGCTGGCGGCCGCGCCGCACCTTGGTTTACGACAGCTGGGACGGGGAGGAGCCCGGGTTGCTGGGCTCCACGGAGTGGGCCGAACAGCATGCCGCGGAACTGAAAGTGAAAGCCGTTCTGTACGTCAACTCGGACACGAATGGACGCGGCTTTCTGCAAGCCGAGGGCAGTCATGCCGTGCAGCACTTCTTGAGCGAAGTGGCGCGCGATGTAAAGGATCCTGAAACCGGTGCGACTGTATTGGCGCGAGCGCTCGCCGAAAGGCGCGTCTCGGGCCTTGAACCGCGTCGCCCCGATTCCGCCGCGCCCGCCGGCGCCAACGGCGACTTGCACCTGGGGGCGCTGGGATCGGGCTCGGACTACACGCCCTTCCTGCAGCACGTGGGCGTCAACTCCGTGAACCTCGGATTCGAAGGCGAAACTCAATACGGGGTATATCACTCGGCCTACGATTCATTCGATCACTTTCGCAAGTTCGTCGATCCCACGTTTGAGTACGGCGTGGCGCTGGCAAAGGTGGCCGGCCGCATCATGCTGCGGGCTGCGCAGGCGGACCTGATCCCGGTGCGAGAAAGCGATTTCGCCGCCCAGGTCGCGGCCTACGATGACGAATTGCACAAGCTTGCCGACAGCATGCGCACGAAGACGGCGGAGCTGACCAAGCTGCTGGATGACGACTCCTACAAGTTGAGCACGAATCCCGACTACCCGCGCGCTCCGCCGGAGCGCGTCGCCGAGGTACCGTATTTGAACTTTGCCGAGCTCGACAACGCAGTCGCCAGGTTGGAACAAAGCGCCAAGGCGTTCGACAAGGAATATGCGCGACTGGGATCGGCCGGCGATTCGGCCAACAAAGCTGAACGCGATCGCGTGAATGCGACCCTCACCGTATTGGAGCAAAGCCTCATGGATCGGCGTGGTCTGCCGGGTCGGGACTGGTACCAGCATATGATTTATGCGCCCGGAATGCATACGGGGTATGGCGTCAAGACCCTGCCCGGAATTCGCGAGGCGATCGAAGAGCGCCGCTGGGAGGAGGCCAACCAGTACGTGGGGGTGGTCTCGCACGCGCTCAACGCCTACAGTGAGCGGATGGACCGCGCCATCGCGGCACCGTAGACTGCACAGATAATTTTAAGGAGTGGGTAATGAGCGAAGAGAAGCAGCAAAAATTCACCGCCAAAGTGCGCCGCGGTTTGGTCTGGGTACATTCCGTCGCAGCCGCGGAACTTGCCAAGAAAAAGGCCGAGGCCACGGGTGTCCGGATCGAAGGATTTACCGCCAGTGAGCTCGCCGATGTTGAATCCGCGTTGACCTGGATTTCCCAGAACAAGGAATCGCCGAACGCCGAGCCGGCCTGAGTTCGGCGCGGCCAAGCGGAACACTCGTCAGGCTTCCAGCTTCGGGCCGGCCGAGGAACCGCTGCTTGCCCGTCGCGGTTTCGCGACGGGCTTGATGGCGATGGCGCGGTGACCTTGGCTTTCGGGACTGCGCGACGGCCAGCTTGAGATGATACGGGCTTGCGCCGCTCTCGTTCCGGCGTTTCTTGATTGTAAAACGAGATTTGATCATTGATCGCAATCTATAACTCCAAGTAAAATTGGGCAATTGAATCATGGCGATCAAGATCCAGCACTGCGTACGCACGCTGCGCCTGAAGGTGAAGCGCGAAGGCTACGCGTGGCTCAATGCTGCCGCGATCGAAGTGAACCAAGTCTGGAACTACGCCAACGCGACGAGCTACAAGGCTGCGCGTCCCTTTGCGGGGACAGGCAAGTGGCTCAGCGCTTTTGATCTCGACAAGCTAACCGCAGGGGCGACGGAATACTTTGACCATATTGGGTCGGAGACCATTCAGCGAGTCAATGCCGAGTTTGCAACCCGGCGCAACCAGTTCAAGAAAGCGAAACTGCGCTGGCGCGTAAGCCAAGGAGCGAAGCGGTCTCTGGGCTGGGTTCCATTCAAAGCGGTGCAGCTGAAGCGAAAAGGCAACTCCTTGCGCTTCTCGGGCAAGGCCTTTCGGGTCTTTGAGAGAGATCTTCTCGAGGCAGAGAAGTGGAAATCGGGCTGCTTTGCCCAAGATGCGGCCGGTGACTGGTGGCTTTGCGTGCCGGTGGAACGAGAAATGTCGCGGTCGGTTGCTCCGAAGGAGACGGTGGGGATCGACTTGGGGCTCAAGGACATAGCAGCAACAAGTGATGGGGATAAGCTTCAGGCCGGTCATTTCTATCGAAACATCGAGCAAAAAATTGCCAGCGCGCAGCGCCGTGGCCACAAACGTCAGGCCAAGCGCCTGCACCGAACAGCCGCGAGGCGTCGAAAGGATGCCTTGCACAAATTCTCAAGAAAAATCGTAAACGACTATCAGACCATCAAAATCGGCGATGTGAGCAGCCTGAAACTGGCGAAGACTCGGATGGCCAAATCCGTGTTGGATGCCGGGTGGGGCATGCTCAAGACGCAATTGCAGTACAAGGGCCAGCAGGCCGGCAGGAGCGTTATTATCGTCAATGAGAGAGACTCAACGCGAACATGCAGCAGCTGCAAGGCCCTCATGGGCCCTACAGGTCTGGACATGCTCGTTATAAGGACTTGGGTGTGCGGTGCATGTGGAGACATACACGATCGGGACGTCAATGCGGCCCGAAACATCCTGTCCGCGGGGAGGTCGCCCCCGTCCGTTAGTGGGAACGAGCCATCGCTTGCAGTCGCTGAGCCGAGCTTGACCTACGGTCGATGCGAGGCAATGACCGGCGCGCTGAAAGCGGCGGCGTGAGCACCGGACTAATCTCATGGCTCGAAAAAGCGCTTTAGTCGTCGACGATTCCAAGTCAGCCCGCGTCATTTTGAGCCGGATGCTCGAAAAGTACGACATCGAAGTCGACATGGCCGAGTCGGCCGAACAAGCCATCGAATATTTGAAAAGCAACCGCCCTGATGCGATCTTCATGGACCACCTCATGCCCGGCATGGATGGACTGCAGGCGGTGAAGGCAATCAAGGGCAATCCGCAGACCGCGATGATCCCCATCATGATGTACACCTCCCAAGAGGGAGAGCTGTATGTCGGTCAAGCCCGCGCCTTGGGCGCCATGGGCGTTCTGCCCAAGCAGGTGCGGCCGGTGGATGTGTCGAAAGTATTGTACGAGCTGCATTTGCTGCCGGACCGGCGCGACATGGCAGAGCCTGCGCTGCACCCCGTCGAGATCGACTCAGGCGTCCCGGTCGAACGGCCGCCGCCCAAGGGCCCCGGCGGCGCGCCGGCCGATTGGGGACGCCGCATCGAAACCGCGGTGAAGGATCAGGCGGTGGATATCCGCCGCTTCATCGTTGCCAGTCTGGACAGTTTTTCGACGCGCATCATCAACGATGTGCGCAACTCCATGCCGATCCAAGGCGCCGACCCCATCGCACCCCCGCCGCCGCCGCCGAAATCGGCATGGCCCTGGGTTGCCGGCATTCTGGCGGCGTGTCTGGTGGCGGTGGCATTCGCCGCGAGCTGGGTGAACACGCGCAACGATCTGGCGAGTGCGCGCGCGGAACTTGCGGGCTTGAAATCCAACAATGCGGAATTGCAGCGCTCCAAGCTCGATCTGACCGCGACGGTCAAAGATCTCACCGGTGCGCTGAGTGCGGCGAACAGCGCTGCGCAATCGCCCGCGCCCGCCGGGTCCGGACCTGGCGCGGGCGCCTCGCGAGCGGAGCCGGTGCCCTATGGCGAAATCGCTTTTGATCGCAGCCGCCTGGATGTGCTGCGCGATCTTTTGCTGAAGCTCGAGACCCAGAATTTTCACGGTGTGGTCAAGATCACGAGTTCGGCCGGATTATTTTGCCTGTCCGGAAACGCCACGGACGGTTACCAGCCCGCGCCGCCGACGCTGCCCATCAGCCGCTGCGATCTGGTCGGCAATCCGCTCGATGAAGCGCTCTCGGGTCAGCAACGCCAGTCGTTGGCATTTGCGAATTTAGTGGCGGGTGTGCGTCAACGGACGGCGGGCGCCATCACGGTGGCCTTGGAAAGCACGGGCACCACGCACCCGAGCACGCCGTATCCGGCGCGCACCGACGGCCTGACAGCGGGGGATTGGAACAAGGCCGCGGCGGCCAACAATCGGGTCGACTTCACGGTCGAATCGAGCACGCCGCAATAATCTAAAAGGCGACCCTGACCAAGAATTCGGGACCTTTGGAATCGAAATTGAAAAATCCCGCCTGCTTGACCTGCGCCGACACCAGGCTCGCGCGCAGCATGCTGTAGCCTAAGGCGAAGGAAATGTTCGGACGCAGCCGGTAGAGCGCATCCAGCTCGTATAACCCCAACGATCCGTCGAGATCATCGACGCGAACTTTGATGTACTGCGCGCGGCCGTCGAGATAAAACCGCTTGCTCACCACATAGGTGGCGGCCAATCCCACGGTCGGCAAAGGGCCGGCCTGATCCTCGGTCTGATCCACATGGCGCGTCTGAGTCTGCACGCGGGCCCGCGCCGAGATGTCGGTATCGTTGACGCCGATGATCGCGGCGACTTCGTACTTGTCGCTGTGCAGAAATGAATAGGCGTAGCTGATACCGAAAGTGCGAATCGAGAGGTCGGATTGCAAAGGATCGCCGGGCTGCAGCACGACATCGCGGAACACGATGGGTTCGGTCACGGTGGTCGAATCCGAGCGATCCAACGAGAAATAATTGAATATGAAGCGGTGGCGCTCGCCCGCCCGCACTGTGGCTTCGATCTTGGCCTCGAAGTCGGTCTTGTCGAGTCCGAAGGCATCCTCGGCGTTGACCGGCGTGCCGGGAACACCCGCGCTGCTGTCGAGTTGAAGATTGGTGTCGTTGGAGAGGTGAACCACGCCGAGCGTCAAGCGAACCCGCTCGTCGGTGGGGCTGAAATAGTCCTCCGCATGTGCCAGCGTCGCGAACAACCCCAGCGCCGCCAGGACCGCACCAATCTTGTTCATGTCGGTCTCCTCAATATCAACAGATCCGTTTCGGCGCGCTTTGCGGCGGCCGGCAAGGAGGGGCTGATACGCTGCATTACATGGGCCGCAGCGGCCCGCCATCCCGTCAGTTTGCCGCCATAGATGCATAGGACGCGCGGGCGTACGTCTCGATCCGTGGTGAATATGGTCTCGCGCGACCGGTCGAAGGCCGCCTGCGAAGCCGCGGGCAGCACCCGTAGGCCCGCAAAGCGCTCGCTGATGTCCTCGCGGGTCAGGCTGCTCAAAGCGGGAAAGTAGTGCCGAACCACCGCCAGCAGGTATTCCTCCTCGGCGGGTAACGGATGTACTTGGTCAGGGTCGCCGCGATACGGTGTTTCGGTGGTGCCGATCAGGGTCGCGCCGGCCCAAGGCATGACGAACACCGCGCGTCCGTCCGTGGGGCTCTCGACGTAATAAATGCCGGCGGTCAAGGGATGCGGGATGACGATATGCGTGCCTTGCACCAAGTCCACGTCCGGTATCGGAATCGCCGGTTCGACCGCACGCGCCGCTTGCATCGCCCAAGGCCCGGCTGCGTTGATCAACACCCGAGCCTTGCACTCCACGGTGGCGCCGGCTGCGGTGTAAGTCACGGTCACGCCGTCCTCGCCCAAAAGCGCACGAGAATATCGCGCGGGCATCGCCAGTTCAGCGCCTAAACTTACAGCCGACTTGACCACGGCGCGGGTCAAGAGAGCATCGTTGGTCTGCGCATCGTGATAGCGAATGACGGCATCGAGATCCCGCGTCTTCAAGCCGTCGAGCTGCGGCCATTCGGATTTGGGCACGCTGCCGAAACGCGTGGCCGCATCGAAGCCGCCGAGCAGTGCGTAAATCCATAGCCCGATTTTTAATTGCCAGGGCCGGCGTCGGGTGTCGCGATACACCGGGATATAGAATGGCTTGAGCGCCACCAATTCCGAGGCAATGCGCAGATGAATGGCGCGCTCTCGCAGGCTCTCGCGGACCAGCGCGAATTGCCCCGATTCCAAGTAGCGCAGTCCGCCATGAATGAGTTTGCTGGAGCGGCTCGAGGTGCCGGCGGCGAGCCCTTGGCGTTCGATGAGCAATGCACTGTGTCCGGCCGCCACGGCGGCTTGGAGCACGCCGGCGCCATGAATGCCGCCGCCGATGATGACCACATCGTATTCTTTCATTTGCACAAAGGATTGATCGATGGCGCTTAGAATGCGTGATTACGCGCGAACACACCAACTTTGAATCTCTGTCGCCATTCGCGAACAGTAATCGACGGTTCAGTCGCTGACTTTGACGTCGCGTTTCTCTTCGAATTGCATGACCGGGGCGTCCGAGGTGACTTCGATTTCTCCGTCGACGATCGCGCCCTTGGCGATGGCGACAGTGCGTGCGCTGACCTTGCCGCGAATGACCGCCGTATAGCCGATCTCCAGCTTATCCTTGACGATCAGGCCGCCCAAGATCGTGCCCGCGACGATCGCTTGGTGCGCCCGGACCTGGCCGTGCCAGCTGCCGGATGCCGACAGGTTCAGCGCTCCTTCCAGCTCGCCGTCGCCATGCACTTCGCCGGACACGACGAATTGGCCGCTGCCGCGAATGTCGCCGACGAACACCGAATTTGCTCCGATGAAGGTGGGTGTGGCTGAACTGCTGTCCAAAAACCGGCGTTTTTCCTGGCTCATGACGCTTTCTTATCCTATCGGGGCAGGCCGTGATGTGACGAGCTTGGCGTCGCCGCCAGGCGGCGAATCGAAGTAGAATGCGCAATCCTCTTAAACCCCCCGCAGAGCGTGAAAATGGTCATCAAACAAGCGTTTTTGGTCCTCTCCCTAACTTTCGCACTGGCCCTGTCAGGATGCAGCCGCCAGCAGAGCGACTGGGAGAAAACCCGGGCCGCGAACACCACAGACGCGTATGAGCTCTTCTTGAAGAAATATCCGACCGGGGAGTTCACCACGCAGGCTCAGGCTCGGGTCAAGGAACTCTACGAGGAACGGGATTGGAAAAAAGCGCGCGATACCGACACGCTCGAGGCCTACCAGGCATTCTTGAAGCAATATCCGGAAGGCAAGTGGACCGAAGAGGCGCGAATTCGCGTCGAGAATTTCACGCTGGCCGCGGCGCCCTCGAATGCCACACCGGCTGGCGCTGAGGCGCCGCCATCCGAAACCACGCCGCCGCCCGCGGCGCCAAAATCCGCTCCGAACTCAGCGCCATCGAAGCCGGCGCCATCGAAGCCGGCGGCGGCGAAAGCGGCGGCAGGTTCGAGCGCCCACGCTGCGACGAAGCCGCAGGGTTCGTATGGCGTACAGCTCGGCGCCTTCAAATCCGGTTCTGACGCCGCCAACAAACGCTGGGCGAAACTCGAGAAGGAATACCCCAAAGTTTTGTCGGGACTGTCGCCGAAAGTCTCCCCGAAGAAGGGCGCGTCCGGCATGTTGTATCGCTTGCAGGTCGCGGGATTGACCGAAAAGCGCGCGCATGCAATCTGCAAAACGTTGAAAACGCACTCGCAAGCCTGTGTGCTGATCCATACCTAGGGTCGCGCCGCGGCCACGGGATGCACTAACCGCCCGTGTCAGCACCCGACAATTAGCGTCACCCAAAGCGCACCCCGCGCCGGCGTAACTCACTGATTTTTCTCGTAGGCTGAGCCTGGCACGCTGCTTGCTTCGCTTGACGTATGCAATCGAAAGTCATTGCGTTATTGGCGGCCGAGGGCAGCCGTGAAGCCACGTTGCTGGTCCGCCGTGGCGACGGCCAGTTTGCCCTCGCCAGAATTGATGCGCGTGTGGCGGCTGCCGCGCGGCTCGCTGGACGTTTCGCGCCCTCCCCGGCATATGCCGCGCGGGAGAGCCTCGCCAAGAGATAGGTTTCAAGATTTTGGGTCACCCCCGAGGCGCCGCGGTTTAAGCTTCCCCCCTCCCGCTCGCGGCGCCTTTTTTTTACCCCGCCAATTCATTCAGCAGGAACGCGTACTCCATGGCGATCTCCCGATAGCGTTGGAATCGGCCGGATTTTCCGCCGTGACCCGCCGCCATTTCCACGTGCAGCAGCAAGCGATTGTGATCGGTTTTCGCGGCGCGAAGCTTGGCCACCCATTTGGCCGGCTCGTAATATTGAACTTGGCTGTCCCAAAGACCGGTGGTGACCAGCATCGCGGGATAGGCCTTGCGGCTGACATTGTCATAGGGTGAGTACGACAGCATGTAGTCGTAGTACTCCCGTTCATTGGGATCACCCCACTCATCGTATTCATTGCTGGTGAGCGGGATGGTCTCATCGAGCATGGTGGTCACCACGTCCACGAACGGCACCTGCGCGACGATCGCGCGGTAGTCTTGCGCGCTCATGTTGGCGATGGCCCCCATCAGCAAACCGCCGGCGCTGCCGCCCATCGCAAACACCTTGTCCTTGGCGGCGTAGCCGCGCTCCACCAGCGCGCGCGTGACATCCAGAAAATCGTTGAAGGAATTTTTCTTGTGCAGCTTCCTCCCCGAGTCGTACCAGGCGCGGCCCATTTCCTGGCCGCCGCGCACGTGGGCGATGGCGTAGACAAAGCCGCGGTCCAGCAAGGTTAAGCGAGGCGAGGAAAAGCTCGGGTCCATGGAAATGCCATAGGCCCCGTAGCCGTATTGCAGCAGCGGATTTGCGCCATTGCGCGCGAACCCCAGTCGATACACGAGCGATACCGGAATCCGCGCGCCATCGCGCGCCGGCACCAGTAAAAATTCCGTGGCGTAGTCCTTGGGATCAAAACTGCCCAGCACCGGATCGCGTTTCAGCAGCACTTGTTCGCCCGTGCGAGTGTCGTAGTCGTACAGCGTCGTCGGTGTGGTCAGCGACGAATACGCGTAGCGCACGATGCTCGTGTTCAATTCTGGATTGATGGAGATCGACGTCGCATACGCCGCTTCATCGCTGGCGATGAAGAATTCGCCGGCGCCGTTGAGCGGATGAATGCAGATTTTGAGGAGGCCGCCGCTGCGCACCGACACGGCGAGAAACTCATTGAACACGTCGAAGTCCTCGATGTAGGCATCGTCCCGATGCCTCATCAGATCGAGCCATTCGGCGCGGTTGCTGCATGCGCCGATGGGCGCTCGCGCCAGCCGGAAATTGCGCGCCTGCCAGTTGGAGCGGACGATGAACTCCTGCCCGAGATGCTCGATGTCATATTCATGATCGGCTTCTGCGGGCAGGAAAATCTCGAAACGCAGCTCAGGATCGTCGGCGCGCGCGTAGCGCCATTCGGACGACAAGGTGCTTTCCATATGCAGGAAAATGAACGCGTCGGATTTGGACTTGGAAACGCCGGTGTAAAACTGCCGGTCGGTTTGCTCGAAAATCAACGCATCGAGCTTAGGATCTTGCCCCAGCACGTGCTTTTTGACATACACACCGAGCAGCGTCTCGGGATCCTTCTCGACATACAACAGAGTGCGATTGTCGTTGGCCCACGCCAGGTCCGGCTCGACGTCCGGAATCGCCACGGGCGCAATCGCCTGAGTGCGCAGATCCTTGAATTTCAGCGTGAATTGGCGCCTGCCGGTGGTGTCTTCGCAGAAGGCGAGCCAGTGCGAGTCCGGCGAGATCTCCATGGCCCCGATGCGGTAATAGCCAAGTCCTTGGGCGTGCACGTTGGCGTCCAGCAAGATCTCCTCAGGTGCACAGGCATCGTCCTTGCGGCGCACAAAAATAGGGTGTTCCTTGCCGGGTTCGAAGCGCGTGCCATACCAATAGCCGTTCTTGCGATACGGCACCGTCGAGTCGTCCTGCTTCAGGCGGCCGTAGATTTCAGCGTATAAGGCATCTTCGAGCGGCTTTGCCGCCGCCATGCTGCGCTCGCGAAACGCATTTTCCGCGTTGAGATAGGCCAAAACGTCCGGATTTTTGCGCTCGTCGTCGCGCAGCCAGTAATACGGGTCAATTCGCACGCCGAAGGGCGAATTCACCGGGTGAGGCCTCTGCTGCGCAATGGGAGGCGTGAACTCGGATTCAGTCATTTTTTTTGGGTTGTCCTGGTATGAGGCGCGAGTATAGTCAAGAGGCGATCAAAGCGTCGGATGGCGGCGATAAGGAGGGGGTTATGCAGACCGTGAATCAATTGCTTCAGGCCAAGGGAAACCAGATTTTCTCGGTCGCTCCGCAGGATTCCGTGCTGCACGCGATCGAAATCATGGCGACGCGGCACGTCGGCGCGCTGCTGGTGATGCAGGAGGGCACATTGCTCGGAATCATTTCGGAACGCGACTACGCGCGCAAAGTGATCCTGAAAAATCGCTCATCTCACGACACGCCGGTGAGCGACATCATGAGTTCGCCCGCCGTGAGCGTGACCCCCGACGATACCGTGCACCACTGCATGCAGCTGATGACGGATGGGCGCTTCAGGCACTTGCCCGTGGTGAAGGCGGCGCGCGTCGTGGGCATGCTGTCCATTGGCGATCTGGTCAAAGCCGTCATCCAAGAGCAAAGCCAGCAGATCGAGCAGCTGGAGCGCTACATCGCCGGTTGAAGTTTATAACCGCGGACTCGCCTTATAGCTGAGGATTCGCGAGCAAATAATATAAGCCGCCGGCAATCGAGATTGTCACCGGCAAGGTGATCAACCAGGCAATCGCAATACGCGAGATCATGCCGTACTTGAGACCGGCGCCGGAAGCGACCATCGTGCCCGCAATGCCCGAGGTCACGATGTGCGTAGTGCTGACCGGTAAACCGGTAAAGCCCGCGGTGCCAATGAGAAGCGCGGAAACGACCTCGGCCGAAGCGCCTTGCGCGGGCGTCAGATGGACGTTGCCGAGCCGTTCGCCCAACGTTTTGACGATACGCTTGTATCCGATCATGGTCCCGATGCCTAGGCACAGCGCGCTCAGCATGCGCACCCAGAAAGGCGCGTATTCGACCGACTTTCCAAGCTCCTTGGCAAGCTTCTGAGCGGCCTTTTTATCGTCGGCCGTGACTTGCTTCGATTCCTCGGCGTGCTTCAATTGAGAAATGACCTGGTATACATCGTCGCGGATCGTGGCGCGGATCTTGGCCGCGGTTGAGTTGGGGCCCGCCTGCAGGTGCGGCTGCGGGGCATTCGGCTGGCCGGCACTTCCCGCTGCGGAATTTGCCTGCTGTTCGATCGATTTTGCGGCGGCGAGCCCGGCGGCTTTTTGATCATCGCCGTAACGCTCGATGAGCGGCGCGGCTTGCTGCATCAGGGATGACATGTCATTCAAGGACTCGTGCGAGGTCGGATTCAAGGCATAGGTCGCCGGAAATATGCCGATGATCGTCAGCATGATGAGCCCGATGCTCTTTTGACCATCGTTGGTACCATGAGAAAAACTCACGCCGCTGCAGGTCAGTATCAGAATGCCCCGCATCCACCAAATTGGCGGCTTGTCGGTCACCGGCTCGTATAGATGTGGATCATGCAAGGTCTTGCGGCAGGTGAAATAGAGCGCACCGGCCAATACGAATCCCAACATCGGCGATACCGCGAGCGCCTCCAGTACCTTCCATAGCTGACCCCAATGCACTCCATCGCTAAGCTCGCGCGAGTGCAGCAACGAGTCTCCGAGCGCCACGCCGATGAGCGCGCCGATGAGACAGTGTGAGCTGGAGTTGGGCAGGGCAAACCACCACGTCGCAAGATTCCAGCTCAATGCCGCCAGAAACAGCGACACGAGCATGGCTATCGCGGGGCCGCCATCCGGAGGCGACAGCACCTCCGCCGGCAACAATTCGACCAACGCATAGGCGACCGCGATTCCCCCGACCATCACGCCGATGAAGTTCATCAGCCCGGACAAAACGACGGCCTGTCCCGGCTGCAGCGATTTCGTGTAGATCACCGTGGCAACGGCGTTGGCCGCATCGTGGAAGCCGTTGGTCGCCTCGAACATGATCACCATGACCAACGCGAAGATCAAAAGACCGGCAGCGAGCGCGGAGGCAGGATCGAGATGACTTAGCACTGGCGGATCATCATCTTGCCCCTCGCAAAGAGCGAGAGGCCGCCTGCGCGCTTTGCAGTCAGCGTCCGCCGACGCAAACATTGCAAGCAGATGACATTGACGATTGACGCTAAACGTGTCGCAGGTATTATGAGTTACATACACAGGCGCGCTTCGCGGCGTTTGCCCCAACCGGTGCTTCGAATTGAGCGCCACGAACCGAGTTTAAGTTCTTGTTTTGAAAGCCCCCTGCGTTCTTTTCGCAGGGCTTGGGTTCAGGGGCGCGCGGCGTATGACAATTGACGATACAGGCTCTTTCAATACCAGCCTCAACGGCGCCGATCCGCGCCGGGAGGATTGGGGCCTGTGCCGTGCGGCGTACGAAAGGGATTCCTGCGGCTTCGGATTGATCGCCAGCCTCGATGACCGTGCCAGTCACTGGGTCTTGCAGACCGCGATCAGCTCGTTGAACCGGCTCACCCACCGGGGCGCGATCGCGGCGGACGGCAAGACCGGGGATGGCTGCGGTTTGCTGATCAAACAGCCGACCGCATTCCTACGCGCTGTCGCCGCGGAGGCAGGCTTGGGTTTGGCGCCCCGGTTCGCGGCCGGTCTGGTGTTCTTGAATCGCGATGCCGCCAAGGCCGCCGCGGCGCGCCAGACGCTGACTGATCAGTTGCGGCTCGAAATGCTGCAAGTCGCCGGGTTCCGCGCCTTGCCCACGGACCCTGCGGCGTGCGGTTCCGAGGCGCTGAAGAGCCTGCCCGTCATCGAGCAGGTATTCGTGAATGCCCCGGCCGACATAGATGAGTCGACCTTCAATCGCAAATTGTTCATGGCGCGGCGTCGCTGCGAAAAAATACTCGATGCACAGGATCCGGCTTTCTATGTGCCCTCGCTGTCGGCCAGCACCCTTGTCTACAAGGGCATGGTCATGCCGAAATATCTCGCCCAGTTCTACCCCGACTTGAAGGATCCGCGCCTCGAATCTTCGGTGGCGGTGTTCCACCAGCGCTTTTCCACCAATACTTTGCCGCAGTGGCGGCTTGCGCATCCCTATCGATATCTCGCGCATAACGGTGAGATCAACACCGTCCAGGGCAACCGCAGCTGGGCGGTCGCGCGAGGCCCGCTGTTTCGCTCGCCGCTCTTGCCGGACTTGAGCGACATTCTGCCGCTGGTGTCGCTGACCGGCTCGGATTCGCAATCGCTCGACAACATGCTGGAAGTGCTGCTCGTCGGCGGTCTCGATCCCATGCATGCCATGCGCATGCTGATTCCCCCGGCGTGGCAGTCGGTGGACATGATCGATCCGGACTTGAAAGCATTTTACGAGTACTACGCGACTCATATGGAACCCTGGGATGGACCCGCCGGCATTGTGCTGACCGACGGACGCTACGCCTGCTGCACGCTCGATCGCAATGGCTTGCGGCCGGCGCGCTGGGTCATTACCCAGAATCGGCACATCACCATTGCTTCGGAAGCGGGTGTCTGGGATTACCGGCCGGAAGATGTGGTGGACAAAGGCAAGCTGGGACCCGGCGAAATGTTGGCGCTCGATCTGAAGACCGCCGAGCTCATGAAAACGCGGCAGATCGATGATTTGCTCAAGAGCCGCCACCCGTACAAAGTTTGGCTGAAGAAAGGCGTGCGCTATCTGCAAACTGATTTGATCGACCCGCGTCTCGCGGCCGAGCCCTTCGACCGCGAGATCCTGGCTCAGTATCAGAAGATGTTCAATGTCTCGGCCGAAGAGCGCGACGAGATCATTCGGGTTCTGGCCGAGGATGAGAGCGAAGCGGTCGGCTCCATGGGCGATGACACGCCCATGCCGGTGCTGTCGAAGAAAGTGCGATCCTTGTACGACTATTTTCGCCAGCAGTTCGCGCAGGTGACCAATCCGCCCATCGACAGCTTGCGCGAAAGCATCGTGATGTCGCTGCAGACGCAGATTGGCGCGGAAGCGAATATCTTCGTGCCCTCAGCGCAGCATGCCGAACAAATCGTGCTGAGCTCGCCGATTCTTTCGCAGCGCAAGCTGAGGCAGATCGTGGCGCTCGCTGAAGCAGGCGTGCCCAATGAATTCATCGATCTGCAATACGACGAGCATCTCGATCTGAAGACTGCGCTGCTTTCCGTTTGCGATCACGCGGAGACCGCGGTGCGCTTGGGTAAACTCGTGCTGCTGCTGTCCGATCGATACTTGGTGAAAGGCAAGCTGCCGATCCATGCGCTGCTCGCCACGGGCGCGGTGCATCATCGACTGGTGGCCACCGGATTGCGCTGCAAATGCAACATCCTGGTCGAAACCGGCACGGCGCGCGATGCGCATCATTTCGCCTGCCTGATCGGCTACGGCGCGACCGCCGTGTATCCCTATCTGGCCTATCAGACCTTGTTCGACATGATGCGCAAGGGTGTGCTCAAGATGGAGGCGATCGCGCGCCAGGAGTTGGGCAGAAGCTATCGGCGCGGCATCCGCAAGGGCCTGTTCAAAATCATGTCCAAGATGGGCATCTGTACCGTTGCCAGTTATCGCAGTGCGCAGCTGTTCGAGATCGTCGGCTTGAGCGATGAGGTCGTTGGCCTGTGTTTCGAGGGGACCGAGAGCCGCATTCAAGGCGCGGATTTCACGGATTTGCAAGCCGATGCCGAATATCTGGCGAAGCGCGCCTGGGATAAAACCGAACCGGTCGAGCAAGGCGGCTTGCTCAAGTACATGCACAACGGCGAATACCACATGTACAACCCGGACGTGGTGGCCACGCTGCAATCGGCCGTCATGACCGGGAGCTACGAGCAATACCGGCAATTCGCCCTGTTGGTCAATGAGCGGCCGGTGTCCTGTCTGCGCGATCTGCTGAAATTGAAGGCCCGCGCGGCGCCGATTGCCATTGAGGAGGTCGAACCGATTTCCGCCATTCTCGCGCGCTTCGACAGTGCCGGGATGTCTTTGGGCGCCCTGTCGCCGGAAGCGCACGAGGCGCTTGGCATCGCGATGAATCGGTTGGGAGCGCGTTCGAATTCCGGCGAGGGCGGCGAGGATCCGGTGCGTTTCGGCACCGAAAAGAATTCCAAGATCAAGCAGGTTGCTTCGGGCCGCTTTGGCGTCACGCCGGAGTATCTGATCAATGCCGAGGTCCTGCAGATCAAGATCGCTCAGGGCGCCAAGCCCGGCGAGGGCGGCCAGCTTCCGGGCCACAAGGTCAACGACATGATCGCGCGCTTGAGGTTTGCCCGGCCCGGGGTGGGCCTGATCTCGCCGCCGCCGCATCATGACATTTACTCCATCGAGGATTTGGCGCAGCTGATCTTCGATTTGAAGCAGATCAATCCCAAGGCCTTGGTGTCGGTCAAATTGGTGGCGGAGCCGGGGGTCGGCACGGTGGCGGCGGGCGTCGCCAAGGCCTATGCGGATCTCATCACCATCAGCGGCTATGACGGCGGCACGGGGGCCAGCCCCTTATCGTCGATCAAGTACGCCGGCACACCCTGGGAATTGGGCCTTGCCGAGACGCATCAGACGCTGCGCGCCAACGAGCTGCGCCATCGCGTGCGCCTGCAGACCGACGGCGGATTGAAGAGCGGCTTGGATGTCATCAAGGCGGCCTTGATCGGCGCGGAGAGTTTCGGTTTCGGCACCGCCCCCATGGTGGCCTTGGGCTGCAAGTATTTGCGCATCTGCCATTTGAACAATTGCGCCACGGGCGTCGCCACCCAGCACAAAGTATTACGCAGCAAATATTTCATCGGACTGCCGGAGATGGTGATCAACTATTTCAAATTCGTGGCGCAAGAATGCCGTGAAATCATGGCGGCCTTGGGCGTGCGCAGCCTGGCTGAGCTGATCGGGCACACCGAGCTCTTGGAAATCCTGCCCGGCGAAACCTCGAAGCAACGTAAGCTGGATTTGTCGCCCCTACTGGCGAATGCGGCGCTCGTATCTGACAAGCCGCAATACTGTGTTGATCCGCACAATGAGCCTTTCGACAAGGGCATGCTTGCCGAGCAAATGCTTGGCGATATGCGCGCCGCGATTGATACGGCGTCGGGTGGAAATTTTCTCTATGTGGTCAATAACTTCAACCGCTCGATCGGCGCACGAATTTCCGGCGAGATTGCCCGCCGCTGGGGAAATTCCGGCTTGAGCTCTGCACCTTTGATCGTGGACCTGAAAGGCTCGGCCGGCCAAAGTTTCGGTGTCTGGAATGTCGGAGGGCTGCACCTCAATCTCGAGGGTGAGGCCAACGACTACGTCGGCAAGGGCATGGCCGGCGGCAAGATCGTCTTGAGGCCCCACGCTCATTCGAATTTCGTCGCGCGCGACACCATTATCATGGGCAACACCTGCCTGTATGGCGCCACCGGCGGCGAACTCTATGCGGCGGGCCGGGCGGGGGAAAGATTTGCGGTTCGCAACTCCGGCGCGCTCGCCGTCGTCGAAGGCACCGGCGATCATTGTTGCGAATACATGACGGGGGGAGTGGTCTGCGTTCTGGGCACCACGGGCGTAAATTTCGGCGCCGGCTTCACCGGCGGTTTTGCTTACGTGCTCGACATGGAACGGGATTTCGTCGATCGCTACAATCATGACCTGATCGATATTCATCGCGTCTCGCCCGAAGGCATGGGGACGCATGTGCAGCATCTACGCGGCCTCATCGAGCGGCATGTCGATGCCACCGGCAGCGACTGGGGCGCGCAGCTGCTCAATGATTTTCGCACCTATATCGGCAGATTTTGGGTGGTCAAGCCGAAGGCCTCGGCGATCGATTCGTTGCTGGAAAATCTGCGCCGCGCCGCTTAAAGCGCGCCGCATATCGCCATGGCCGACAAGCATCTGCAATTCCTCGATATTCCGCGCAAGGATCCGGACAAGCTCGGCATCGAGGTGCGCACCAAGCAGTTTCGCGAGATCTATTCGCAATACAGCGCCGAATCGGCCGCTCAGCAGGCCGGCCGCTGCATCTCCTGCGGCAATCCCTTTTGCGAATGGAAATGCCCGGTGCACAACTACAT
The DNA here is from genome assembly GCA_035603615.1 of Steroidobacteraceae bacterium. GTDB lineage: Bacteria > Pseudomonadota > Gammaproteobacteria > Steroidobacterales > Steroidobacteraceae > Bog-1198. The sequence continues at coordinate 21,151 of DATNKC010000032.1, forward strand.
TCCGAATTGGCTGGCGCTGGTCAACGACGGAAAATTGTTCGAAGCCGCGGAACTGTCGCATCAAACCAATTCGCTGCCCGAAATGTGCGGCCGCATTTGTCCGCAAGACCGGCTGTGCGAGGGCGCCTGCACGCTGAACGACGGTCTCGGGGCGGTAAGCATCGGCGCCATCGAAAAATACATTACCGACGAGGCCTTTCGACTGGGCTGGAAACCGGATATGTCGAATGTGGTGCGCACAGGTCAGCGCGTGGCGGTGGTGGGTGCGGGGCCCGCGGGTCTCGCCTGCGCCGACATCCTGGTGCGCAACGGCGTCAAACCGGTGGTCTTCGATCGCTATTCCAAGATCGGCGGCTTGCTGACCTTCGGCATCCCGCCGTTCAAGCTGGAAAAGGACGTGGTGGAGAAGCGCCGCGAAATCATGGAAGGCATGGGCGTCGAATTTCGATTGAATGTCGAGGTCGGCCGCGATATTGCCTTCGAGCAAATCGCCGACGAGTTCGATGCGGTGTTTCTCGGCATGGGGACCTACACCTACGTCAAAGGCGGCTTCGACGGTGAGGATCTTCCCGGCGTGCATGAGGCATTGCCGTATCTCATTTCCAATATCAACCGGGAACTTGGGCTGGACAGCGGCGCCGATTTTCTCGACATGAAGGGCAAGCATGTCGTGGTGCTCGGCGGCGGCGATACGGGCATGGACTGCAATCGAACCGCCATACGCCAGGGCGCCGCCAGCGTGACGTGCACCTACCGGCGCGATGAAGACAATATGCCGGGTTCGCGCCGCGACTATAAGAACAGCAAGGAAGAGGGCGTCAATTTTCTATTCAATCGTCAGCCGATCGAAATCGTCGGGGTCGACTGTGTGCAGGGCGTGAAGCTGGTGGAAACCCGATTGGGACCTCCCGGGCCGCGCGGCCGGCGGGTGCCGGAAGTCGTGCCCGGAACGGAACAGACCATTGCCGCCGATGCCGTGATCATCGCATTCGGTTTTTTACCGAGCCCGCCCGATTGGTTCCAAGCGCAACACATCGAATTGCACGGCAATGGCCGGGTGCGCGTGTCCGGCATGCCGCGTTCCCGTTTTCAAACCACCAATCCGAAGATTTTCGCGGGCGGCGACATGGTGCGCGGCTCCGATCTGGTGGTGACCGCGGTGTTCGAAGGACGCGAGGCCGCGCAGGGGATATTGCAGCATCTGGGATTGCGCCAAGCTTGACAGCCGGCGCATGCCGCTAAGACCATATCAGCCCACGTAAAACGCGCTGGAACGAACGGAGAATATCACGATGTGCGAAAAAGACGATCTTGACGAAATGTATGAAATCTCACGCTCGCGTGATTTATCGAGAAGGCAGTTCGGCGCGCTGAGCTTGGGCGTCGGGCTGACCGCCCTGTTGCCGCGCCTGGCCGATGCGGCCGACACCACCGAATCGGAAGTCGAGATCAAAACACCCGACGGTACCTGCGACGCCTATCTCGTGCATCCTGTGAAAGGCAAATATCCAGCGGTGCTCATCTGGCCGGATATCTTCGGCTTGCGTCCGGCATTCAGACAGATGGGAAAACGCCTGGCCGAATCCGGCTACACCGTGCTCGTGATCAATCCTTTCTATCGAACCCAGAAAGCCCCGACCGCCCCCGAACATCCGGATTTCAACGATCCGGCGACGCGTCAGGGGCTGATGAGTCTCGCCGGTACCTTGTCGCCGGCAACTGCGCTCACCGATGCGACCGCCTTTGTCGCTTATCTTGACGGCCAGCCTAGCGTGGATAAGAAACGCAAGATGGGGACCACCGGCTATTGCATGGGCGGACCTTTTGTCTTTAGAACCGCGGCGGCTGCTCCGGATCGAGTGGGTGCCGGCGCGACCTTCCATGGCGGCGGCCTCGCGACCGACAAGCCCGAAAGTCCGCATTTGCTGATTCCCAAAATGAAAGCGCATTTTTTGATCGCGATTGCAGAAAATGACGATCAGCGCGAACCTGAAGTCAAAAATATTCTGCGCGATTCATTCGCGAAGGCGCATCTGCCCGCGGAAATCGAGGTGTATGCCGGCACCAAGCACGGTTGGTGCCCGCCGGATTCGGCCGTTTACAATGCCGAGCAGGCCGAAAAGGCCTGGGGCCGCATGATGGTGTTGTTCAAGACGGCGCTGGCTTAAGACAGGGCTGGCTTAAGGGCATCGGCTTTACGGCTACAAGTTTGTGCCGGCAATTGCGCTGGCGCATTGCCAAGATTCGCATGGATGAGTAGTAAAGTGATATTATATATTCACTTTACTCGTGGAGGAAGCCATGGCGAATACCGTCACTTTGAGCAGCAAGTACCAGATCGTGATTCCGCAGGCGGCCCGAGAAGCGCTCTCGCTGTCGGCCGGGGACGAACTTCTTGTCCTGTGCAAATCGGACCGCGTCGTGATCATTCCGAAACCTAAGAAATTCGCGAAACGTACCCGTGGCCTGCACCGTGAAGTGTGGCAAGGAGCGGAGGCGTACTTGAAATCGGAGCGCGAGGCTTGGTAAGCAGCCCCATTGCGCGGCGCCACCAGCGAGTTCTCATCGACACCTCGGTGTGGATTTACCACTTTGAGGAGCATTCCATCTTCGGGGAGGCTGCGGGTCGTGTCATCGAGGAGTTGGAGGGCGGCCGGTTTCGAGGCATCGCCTCGGAGCTCACACTGCTCGAGATCATCGTCAAGCCGCTTCAGCTAGGCCGACAGGACGCGGCCGATGACTACGAAACCCTGCTCACCTATTTTCCGAATCTCGACTTGATCCCCATCAGCCGCGCCATCTTGCTCGACGCGGCGGGATTGCGCGCCCGCCACCGACTGCGTACTCCTGATGCGATTCAGCTCGCCACAGCCTTCTCATCGGGGGCCACCTTGGCGATTACCAACGATGAAGCTTGGGCTCACATT
>DATNKC010000033.1:0-2834 GCA_035603615.1 Steroidobacteraceae bacterium
TTGCGATGTACCGCGGCGATAAGTTTCCAGCATGGCGGGGCGATCTTTTCGTGGGGGCTTTGGCATTCAAGCATCTGCGGCGCGTCCATCTGGATGAGCACGGAAACGTCGTCGATCAAGAACAATTGCTGAACGATTTAAACTGGCGGATTCGCGACGTGCGCGCGCCGGCAGACGGCTACTTGTATGTCTGCACGGACGAAACTGACGGGCGCGTACTGCGGCTCGAGCCTACGTGAAGGTCTCGCTGTGATCGGCGTGCTTCAACAGCATCCCACTTGCAGCCTCAAGCACAGCATCGATCGCAGGGCGGCGGTAGTCCCACATGGCATCCGCACCCGGAGGGAACACCACCATGGTGGCGTTCGCCTCGAACAGCAGAATCGAACCATCCGCGGCGACTGCGAAATCGATGCCGGCGTATTCGAGCTCCAAGGCCGCACAGATCTGCTGCAACGCTCTCATCGCGGTCGGCCCGAGCGCGGCCGGCATGTCTTCGAGAAAGCGCCGCTCCTCCTCTCGGAACAGGGGGTTTTGTGCCATCGCGGACGAAAAATAATGTATTTTCCAATCGGGCGAAATTGCCAAATGCAAGGGATACATGACGCCATCGATGAACATCACGCGATACTTGCGCGACATGCCGTCCGCACCTCGTGCATCCAGATATGAAATCAACAGCAATTCTTCCGCAGCCGACAGCGAGTCGATTGCCTGGGGCAGCCCATCGCGATTCGCCACGTACAGAAAATGTTCGCCGGTGTGGAATCCAGGTCTTCGCAGCAGCAGGGGAAACTGCAGATCGTCGGCCTTGAGGACGGCAGTCGCGGGCAAGGTATCGATCCTTGGCGCGATGACACCGGGAATTGCGCCGAGCCGCCGCGCGATTTCCGCACGGCCCGTAGCCTGCACTCGTATCGGCCGGTTGATGATCGGCGCGCGGCTGTGGGCCAGCACATCCTGGCAACGCGACAAGGCTGCCGCGCAAAGATCGGCATCGCCGATAGCGTTGACCACCAAGGCGTGATGCGGCAGCGCGACCCGAGGGTCGTAGAACTCCGGGTATAGCGCATGGATGGTAAAACGCCGATCATTGATCCACAGATCAGTCGGAATGTTGCCACCGCGCGCGCAGACCAGCAGTAAGAGCGGGATACCCAGTTTGGCGCCGCGATACGGCTTGGTTACCAAAGCGCGGCCTGCAAATCCCATTTGTAGATGCCTTTCGGCGGCCTCGCGGTCGATATCCTTCAGCACCCACGCCATTCCTTGATGAGCTTCGTGCAGCTGCGCGTCAATTGCCAAAGCCGCCTCATACTGCAATTTCGCCGCCGCCGAATCATTATCGGCGCGGAGCAAGTTGGCAAGATTGACTCGGGCGATAGGATTTGCCGGATGATATTTTATCGCCTCCGCATATGCGGTCTTGGCGGCAGAACGAAAGCCGCCCGCTAGCGCGAGATTGCCGAGCTCAGTGAGCGCGTGCACATTGGTAGGATCCGCGCGCAAAACCTCCAGGTACGCCAGCCGTGCGGCCTCATCGTCTCCGGCTCGCGCCAGCTGCCGGGCGCGTTCCAATGCGTCGTGGGTCACGGCAGGTTATCCTCTTCATCGACCGATCGCGGCGAAACAAGGTAGCGCATTTGAACTCCAAGATGCAGCAGGCGCAGATTTTACATCGCGAAGGCCGGCTTGATGATGCGCGCACGCTGTGCGAGGAGTTGCTGCGAGAGGCGCCCGGTGGCTTTGAGGCCCTGTCGTTGCTTGCCCTCATCGCCGCTCAACAAGGCGATTTTGAGCGCGCCATCGCCTGTTACGATCGAGTCATCGCCAACCGACCCGGCTTTGCCGACGGGTATTCGAATCGGGGCGCTTCGTTCGCCGCGCTAAACCAGGTGAAGGACGCGCTGGCGAATTTCGATCGGGCGATCGCCATCGACCCCGACCATGTCGAGGCACATGTCGGACGGGCGATCGTTTGGTTACAGCAGGGCGATTTCACCCGCGGCTGGCGGGAGTTCGAGTGGCGCTGGAAAACGCCCCAGGGTCGCGCCATGCAAGCGCACAAAGGCATTTCGCAGCCGCCCTGGCTGGGCGCAGAAGAGCTTGCCGGCAAAACCATTTTGCTCCATTCAGAGAAAGGTCTCGGCGACACGCTGCAGTTCTGCCGCTTGGCCAAATGTGTGCGCGACTTGGGCGCCACGGTGCTGCTGCAAGTTCAAGGGCCGCTCGTGGAGATACTCGAGCCGCTGGACGGTGTGTCGCGAGTGCTTGCCGACACGCAGCCATTGCCGAGTTTCGATTTACACTGCCCGTTACTGAGCTTGCCGTTGGCGCTCAAGATCGAACTCAGCCGCATTCCGGCCGGGACATATCTGCGCGCACCGCCGGCCGGCATGGCGCGCTGGCGCGCAAAATTGGGCAAGCCGTCCAAGCCCCGGATCGGCCTGGTGTGGCGCGGCGATCCCAACAATGCGGTTGACCAGACACGCAGCCTTGCGCTGACTCAGTTGCTGTCGTTTCTTCCAGATTGCTGTCGGTATGTGAGCCTGCAAAAGGAGCTAAACGAGTCGGAACAGCGCGTTGTCGCGGCGCATTCGCTCGACTTTAGCCTGTCACAGGATTTGAATTTTACTGAGGCTGCCGCACTCAGCGCGGTCCTGGATCTCGTCATCAGCGTCGACACGAGCGTCGCCCATTTAAGTGCCGCGCTCGGACAGAAGACCTGGATTTTGTTGCCGTTCAATGCCGATTGCCGGTGGCTGTTGGACCGAAGCGACAGCCCGTGGTATGGCTCGGTCACGCTCTACCGGCAGGCGAGCCGCGGCGACTGG
>DATNKC010000034.1:0-5279 GCA_035603615.1 Steroidobacteraceae bacterium
GGAGTTCGGCGGTATCGCTCGGCACCGTGACTTTGAGCGGCCCGAATGGCTGGAAATCAGATGTCGCGTCACCCGCCGGTATCATCGGCATGTGACGTTGATCGGCTCAAGTTCTTCTCACCCTGCCTGACAAGCGCTAGCCGGTCAAAATCACACCTCCGCCGTACTATGCGACCTGCGCCTTTCTCTCAAGCCTGCGCGCCGTGAGTATGCCCTCGGTGTAGCCATTGGGTTGCTCGCGCCCTTTGAAGATCAAATCACACGCGGCCTGGAATGCGATATTGCGATCGGAATCATCCCCAAGGCGTTGGTAGCCGGTGTCGCCTGCATTTTGTTGATCGACCACGCGAGCCATATTTTTCAGCGCCGTCATGACCTGTGCGGTGGAACACACGCCATGCAGCAACCAATTCGCCACATGCTGGCTCGAGATGCGTAAGGTCGCGCGATCCTCCATGAGAGCGACATCGTAGTAGTCCGGGACTTTGGAGCAGCCGACACCCGAGTCGATCCAGCGAACGACATACCCTAGGATGCTCTGCACATTGTTGTTTATCTCCTCCTCGACATCCGACTTGCTCCAGGACGGTTTCGGCACCAGCGGCGGCGTCAGGATTTCATCCAAAGAGGCGCGCGGGCGGTGCGCGAGGCGCGTTTGTACCTCGGCAACATTCACCGCGTGATAGTGCAGGGCATGCAAGGTCGCCGCCGTCGGAGAGGGCACCCACGCGGTGTTCGCACCGGCCAGGGGGTGAGCGATCTTGGTCTTGAGCATGTCGGCCATGAGATCCGGCATGGCCCACATGCCCTTGCCGATTTGCGCATGTCCCCGAAGTCCGCAGGCTAAGCCGATGTCGACGTTTTGCCGTTCGTAGGCATCGAGCCACACCGCTTTTTTAAGTTCGCCCTTGCGGGGTACGACGCCGGCCTCCATGGAAGTGTGAATTTCATCGCCCGTCCGATCCAGGAAACCGGTATTGATAAATGCCACCCGCTGGCGAGCGGCACGAATGCATTCGGCGAGATTTACGCTGGTTCGGCGCTCCTCATCCATGATGCCGATCTTGACGGTGTTTCTCGGGAGCCCCAACAGGTCTTCAACCGCGCCGAAGAGTTGGTCCGCGAAGATGACCTCGTCGGGTCCATGCATCTTGGGTTTGACCACATACACCGAGCCGGTGCGCGAATTGCGGCGCGCGCCTTGCCCGCGCAGGTCGTGCATTGCGATGAGCACCGTAATGGCGGCATCGATAAAGGTTTCCGGTATCGGAGCATCGCTCAAGGTCACCATGTTGCTGAGCATGTGATGCCCCACATTGCGAATCAGCATGAGGCTACGCCCTGACAGCACGAGCTCTTTGCTCGCGGGGGTGAGATAGCGCCGATCCGCATTGAGGCGGCGAATGATGGGGTTGTTGCCCTTCTCGACGCGCGCCTGCAAATCGCCCTTCATCAATCCCAGCCAGTTGCGATAGACGTGCATTTTATCCTCGGCGTCCACCGCGGCGACCGAATCTTCGCAATCCTGAATCGTCGTGATCGCAGATTCCAGCACGACATCGCTGATTCCCGCCGGATCATCGCGGCCGATGTGGTGGGTGCGATCGACGTGTAGTTCCACGTGCAGGCCGTGATGCTGCAGCAGCAGCACGCTGGGGGAACTGCGCTCGCCCTGAAACCCCGCGAATGCCGCGGATTGTTTGAGGCCGGTAGTCTGGCCATCCTTGAGAACGACCTGAAGACCGTTGCCCGCCACTTGGTAGTTCACCGAGTCGCGATGCGAGCCCTTGGCCAGCGTGAAGTTTTGATCCAAAAAATCTCGCGCAAATGCGATGACCCGTGCACCGCGTTGCGGGTTGTACTTGCCGCCACGCGGCGCTCCTTCCTCCGGAATCGCATCAGTGCCGTAGAGCGCGTCGTACAAGCTGCCCCAGCGGGCGTTGGCCGCATTGAGGGCGTAGCGGGCATTGCTGACCGGCACCACCAATTGCGGACCGGCTATCTGGGCGATTTCCGCATCGACGTTTGCCGTGCTGACAACAAAGGGCTCTCCCTCTCTGACCAGATAGCCTATCTCGCTCAAAAAGGCCTTGTATTTTGCGTGATCGAAGTCAGGACCGGGATTCTGTCGATGCCAGGCGTCGATCTTTTCCTGGAGCTCGTCCCTCTTGCGCAGCAGTGCGGCGTTGCGCGGTGCCAGGGTACGAACCAACGAGGCAAAGCCTTGCCAAAACGCCTGAGCTTGAATGCCGGTGTCTGGAATGGCCTCGTTATTGACGAAGTCGTATAGGCCTTTATCGACTTTGAGTTCATCTACGCTAACTGTGGCTCGCATCGCGCAAATCCTTGGGCTACGGTAATGCCCAATGCTGCGGGCTTTACCGGACCAAATCAATCCCAATATGGCGCGTACCTGGACTGCGGTATCCTAAAGCTGATGAACATTGAGAAAAAGGAATCATCAATGAGGCATGGGATCGTTCTCGCGGCCTGCGCGCTGGCGCAGCTGGCATCGTTGACGGCGCGCGCCGATAACTGGGTGATCGAACACGTTACGCTGATCGACGGCATCCACGAACCGCAATCAGACATGACGGTGGCGATTGAGGGCGATCGGATTATCGCAGTGACGCCAAGTGCGATAGCGCGCGGACTCAAGGGGCGCCGCATTGCCGGCAATGGCAAATACTTGATCCCCGGACTCATTGACGTGCACATTCATCTGCGCGGCGGCTTCGATGTCGGCGGCAAAGTCGATGCGCCGCTAGGGCCGGCCAATCGCGAGGAAGGGCTGGCGGCGCTGGCAAGTTTCCTCTATTCGGGCGTCACAACCGTGTTCGACGCCGGCAACCGTGCGGACCACATTTTGCCGCTGCGGGCGGATGAGCGTGCCGGCAAGATTCTCTCGCCCCGCATCTTTGCGACAGGAAATCTGATCACTTACCCCGGAAGTCATGGTGACAGAATTGCCGTGCGGATCAGCGACTTCGAGAAGGACAAAGCGTTGCTGGACAAGCACATCGAAGAACAGCAACCGGACATTCTGAAACTTACATTGGAAGAGGAAGGCTGGGGCTCGAGGCCGATGATTCCATTGATGCCGGTGCAGCTGCTGGAGCAGATTACCCGCTATTACAATCAACACGGAATTCGCACCACCGTGCACGTTTCAAGTGAACTGCGTTCGCTCGAGGCCATCTATGCGGGCGTCGACACGCTTGCGCATCCCGTCATTCAAGGCCCCGTGAGCGACTCATTTGTAAAATTGATGGGCGCCAAGAAAATACCCTTCGCCAGCACCCTGACCATTGGCGAGAATTACAGCCGATTGGCCGAGCATCCTGAATATCTCGACCAGCCGCTCTATGCGGCCTCTCTGACTGCCGCAGAGCGCGAGCAGCTCAAGACCAAGGTCAGAGCGGAGTGGCAAGCACGGCCTTGGACATGGTGGATGAAAATCATGACGCCGATCGCCGAGGAGAACGTGCGGAAGATTCACGCCGCCGGCGGTGTCGTGGCCTGCGGCACGGACCAAAGCAGCGGGCCGGCCACGCAGCGCGAACTGGAGCTATTGGTTGCGGCAGGCATTTCGCCGCTCGATACCCTGCGAATTGCGACTTATAACGGCGCGGTGTTTCTCGGCAAGGCAGACCAGCTTGGCTCGGTCGATAAAGGCAAGCTCGCCGATCTTGTGTTGTTGAGCAAGGATCCGGCGGCGGATATCAATAACGCCAAGTCCATTGTGTTTGTCATGAAGGGGGGGCAGATCATCGACGAAAGCCAGCTCCCCTTGGCGGGCGGCAAACAAAAACGACGCTTCGCAGGAACTTGAGGCCGGGTACATGAAGGGGTGCCGGAGATGGATATGAGCGATTCAAAGCCGTTCGATCCTGCGGACATTGATGAAACACTGACGCGCGTTGTCACGCATGCAGGCAAGACGCATTTGCTGTTTCCATACCTCGATGGCATCGCGAGCGAACCGAAATATAGGTCGATTGGCACGGTGATCGCCGGATCTGCCGCGACAGTTCAGGATTTTCATACATTGACCTCGATCGTAAGAAAAGCGGGCGAGGGCGCCGCGTGGCGCATCGTCTTCAACACGCCCTGGCTGGTCCGGCCGACCGAGGATGGCGGCGGTTCGGAGCGCAAGCGGCGGGGCTGAGAAGGGAGTCGTTGGCGTCCTAAAGGAGTAGCCCCTTAACTCGGCTCGCGAGCGCCTCCATGGCAAAAGGCTTGGTCAGTACCGACATGCCGGCCTCGATGTGCCCGTGGCTGAGAACCGCTTTTTCCGCGAATCCGGTAATGAAGAGGATCTTGACCGCAGGGCGCAATTTGCGCGCCGCCTCGGCAACCTGTCCCCCGTCCATGCCGCCGGGCAGCCCGATATCCGTGATCAACAGGTCGATGCGTACGGCGGAACGAAGTATTTTCAGGCCTTGCGAGCCATCGACCGCTTCGATCGCTGCGTAACCGAGTTCCCGGAGCACGTCGGTGACCAGCATTCGCACCAGCGGCTCGTCGTCGATGACCAATACCGTTTCGCCGTGCGTCGCATGGGCCATGTCCGATAAATCAGGCGGTACTTCGATGTTTTCTGCCGCGCCGATATGTCGCGGCAGATACAGGCACACGGTCGCGCCTCGACCGACCTCCGAATAGATGCGCACTTGGCCGCCCGATTGACGCGCGAAACCATAGGTCATCGAGAGCCCGAGTCCTGTCCCGGCGCCCAAGGGCTTGGTCGTGAAAAAAGGATCAAAAGCGCGCGCGATCACCGCAGGCGTCATGCCTATACCTGTGTCCGTGACGGACAGCGTGACGTATTGTCCCGCCGGCACGTCGCGGTCGCGAGCAGCGCGCTCGTCGAGCCACTGGTTGTTCGTCTCGATCATCAGAGACCCACCCTCGGGCATTGCATCGCGAGCGTTGATGCATAGGTTCAGGAGCGCGTTTTCCAGTTGATTCGGATCGACTTCCGAAGTCCACAGATCCGCGGCGCCGACTACTTCCATTTTTATCGACGGACCGACCGTGCGGCGAATCAGCTCTCCCATGTCGGCGACCAGGCGGTTGATGTTGGTCGGTTTCGGCTCCAACGACTGACGCCGGGCAAAGGCCAACAACCGATGAGTGAGTGCGGCAGCTCGTTTGGTGGCACTCTGAGCAGTGACAATGTACCGCTCTGCCTCTTTGTAGCGTCCTTGTATGAGGCGATTGCTCAGCAGCTCAAGACTCCCCGAGATCGCCATCAGCAGATTATTGAAATCATGGGC
>DATNKC010000035.1:0-4659 GCA_035603615.1 Steroidobacteraceae bacterium
AACAATCGCCTGTCCTTCGCGCCGCTCTGGTCCGGAGCGCTCTCGGCTGCCTACGTGCTGCCGGTGTCCGGGACGTTGGGAATTCGCACCAGCGTCGAGGAGAAGTACAATTCTTCGTACAACACCGGGTCCGATCTCGATCCGAGAAAGATTCAGGAGGGATTTGGCCTGATCAACGGACGCATCGGCTTCGGCGCATTGGATGAGTCCTGGACGATTGAAGCTTGGGGCGCCAACCTGGCCGATAAGTACTATTACGCCGTGGCGTTCGATTCGCCATTCCAATACAACACCGTCGCCTCTTATCTCGGCGCTCCGCGTACCTTCGGTCTCACGGCCCGGGTAAAGTTTAAGTAGATTTAAGTTATTATATTAAGTCGAGCAGAACGGCGGGCCTGAACAACCCGCCGTTTTTTTCCCTGAATGATCATCGCAAGGGGACAACCGTGAAAAAAAAGATTGACGCTGATCAAGTCGACCCGACAACAAGCCGCCGCGATTTCCTGAAATCCTCGGCGCTGACCATCGCTGCCGCCGGCGTGACGACGTTGGCATCGCGCGCTCAGGCGCAGACTCCCCCGGCACAGCCCGCGACGCGGGGAGGACTGGGCGGCGGCGGCACGGGAAGCGTGTTCGTCGAAACCGATACGGTCTATGGCAAGGTGCAGGGCGTCCAAAACGCCGGCGTCAAGGAATTCAAGGGCATTCCCTACGGCGCCACGACCGCGGGACGCAACCGCTTCATGCCGCCAAAAAAACCCGCCAGTTGGAAAGGCGTGCGTGAATGCCTGGCGCATGGCCAGATCAGTCCCCAAGCACCTGCGGATTTGCGCTCTGACTACGCCATGATGATTCACTGGGATTATCAACCCGGCGGCATGGGCGAGGACTGCCTGTCGTTGAACATCTGGACACCGGGACTCAAAGACGGTGCAAACCGGCCCGTGCTGGTTTCCTTCCACGGCGGCGGGTTTACCACCGGCTCGGGGAACGCCATGGGCTACGACGGTGCGCAGCTCGCGCGCTTCGGCGATGTCGTGGTGGTCACGGTCAATCATCGCCTCGCGACGTTCGGCTATACGCACTTGGCGGACTTGGGCGCACCCCCTGAATTTGGCTTCGCCGGCGTCGCCGGGATCATGGATTTAACCGCGTCGCTCGAATGGGTGCGCGACAACATCGAGAATTTCGGCGGCAATCCGCACAACGTGATGATTTTCGGCCAGTCGGGCGGCGGCGCCAAGACGAGCACCATGTTGGCCACGCCGGCCGCGAAGGGACTGTTCCATCGGGCGGCGGTGCAAAGCGGTTCGCTGTTGAAATTCGTTCCCAAGGATCGTGCGACACAGAATGCGGAAGCGTTGCTCAAGCAGCTGGGCATTCCAAAATCCCGCATTGCCGATTTGCAGAAAGTATCCTGGCAGCAATTGCTGGAAGCACAGCTCGCCGCCAGCGCGGGCGCGCCCGGCTTGGGGAACGGCCCGGTTCTCGACGGCAAATATCTAACACATGATGCGTTCGATCCTGCCGCACCGGTCGAATCGGCGGAGATCCCGCTGATCGTCTCGACCACCCTGGAAGACGCCGCGCTGAGTCTGACGAACTTCACCTTGAGCGAGGCGGATCTCAAAGCGCTCATCGACAAGCGCTACCAGACCAAAGGCGCTGAAATTCTCGCGCTGTACCGCAAATACTATCCGCAGAAATCGCCGTATCTGATTCAGGCGATGATGCTCACCGACGCGGGCTTCCGGCGCTCGGCGATCAAGCAAGCTGAATTGAAGGCCGCCCAAGGCAAGGGCGCCATTTACATGTACCAATGGGAATGGCCTACGCCGGCTTTCGGCGGCCGCTATGGCGCCGTGCACGGGCTCGACGTGTCCGGCTCGTTCCGGGAAGCGCGGGACGGCAACGATGCGGCGCGCGTGGCCGACGAGCTCTCATCGAGCTGGGTTGCCTTCGCCAAGACCGGGGATCCCAACAACGCGCGCATTCCGCCTTGGCCGACATTCGACGCCAAGACGCGCGCAACCATGATTTTTGGCACGCCGACTCAACTCGAAAACGATCCGCGCAGCGAGATTCGCGCCTTTTGGGAACACATGCCGCCGCCCGGCGGCCCGCTTGGCTAAAATATAAGCGTCGCGCCCCGATGTACGGCAAACTACCGGACGACAGCGGCTTTCTGGGGGAATAGAAGAGATGTCTGTTAGTCCGCAATCATTAGAAGGCGTGCCGCCCGCCGGCCAGGCTGCCGGCAGTACGTTGAGCAAGGCAGCAACGGGGGCGAAATTTGCGCTCTTCGTACTGTTCGCCGTCAATCTTTTGAATTTCTTCGACCGCCAATTGCTCGGTTCATTGGGCGAACCGATCCGCAAGGAATTTTTGTTGAGCGATACGGCGCTGGGATTCTTGGGTTCGGTGTTTATCTGGATGTACGCGATCGTCGGGCTGCCCATGGGCCACTTGAGCGATAAGTGGCAGAGAACCAAGTTGATTGCGATCGGCACCGCAGTATGGAGCCTGCTCACGGCCGCGACCGGCATGGCGCAGAATTACGCTCAGCTATTCGCTGCGCGTTTGGGGGTGGGTTTGGGCGAGGCCACCTGCGCTCCCGCAGGCCAGTCCCTGATTGGCGACTTTTTCCCGCCAAACAAACGCGCATTTGCAATGGGCGTATTCATGCTCGGCCTGCCTGCGGGAATCTTTCTTGCTTATGCCGCGTCTGGAGTCATTTATGCGCACCTAGGATGGCGCGCCGCTTTTTATATCGCGTGCGTTCCCGGATTGTTGTTCGCGCTCCTGGCGCTGATCATGCGCGAACCGCTGCGTGGTGGGCTCGATCCCGGCCGCGTGGTAACCAAATCGAGCGGATCGGTGTGGAGGCCTTACCTCGCGGTTCTCAGCCTACCTACCATGTGGTGGATCATCCTTTCGGGCATTTTCCACAATTTCAACATGTATGCCTTGGGTTCCTTCAACTCCGCATTCCTGCAGCGTTTTCACGGAATGAGCGTGCGGGATGCGAGCGTGGTGTCATCCTTTGCGGTGGGCGCGGTCGGCGCGATCGGCTTGATCGTTGGCGGCTGGCTCGCGGATAAAATGAGCGTGAAGCGCCGCAATGGCAGACTGGTCCTGTCCGCTTGGTGCATGAGCATCGCGGCACCGTGCATTTTCTTCGCCGTCAATCAACCCAAGGGCTCGATCACCGCTTACGTTGTATTGATGGCCATGGGCACCATCACGATGTATGTGTACTACTCGACGGTGTACACGGCCATTCAGGATGTCATCGAACCGCGCCTTCGTGGCACGGCAGTCGCAATCTATTTTTGCTGCATGTATATCTTCGGCGCGAGCATGGGGCCGCTCGGAACCGGGATGCTGAGCGATTACTTTGCGCACAAGGCGATGCTCGACGCCGGTGCCGACACCATGACTGAAGGTTTCAAGGCCATCGGCCTGCACAATGCGATGTATGCCATCCCCGCGCTCGCGCTTGCCGCTGCCCTGGTGCTATTCGCGGCATCGCGGACCATGGAAAAGGACGTGCGAAAGCAGCAGATGACCTCTTAAGGGAGGGTAGGACGAGTCAAGGCACGAAGACAGCAGTGCCTTGACTCGCCCCACCCTTCCTTAAGAGAACTCGTGCCGATCGACATCACATGCCGACCAAAGCTCGCCCTCGGCGCCGTGAAATTGAGCGGCCAGCATGAAAGGGCCTAGGGGATAGAGAAGCGTCGAGGTCCTGCTCTTCCGGACCTCGACGCTTCTCTATCCCCCAGGCCTTGCGAGCCGCTCAAATTCACGGTGCCGAGGCCGTCGGCCGTAACGTCTCGCTAAAACTCGCCAAATGATAGTCAGCATCGCCCAGGCTGAGATCAATCATCGTCAGCCGCTTGAAGTAGTGGCTGACGATCAGTTCGTCCACCACGCCCATGCCGCCGTGCATTTGCACGGCATGCTGACCGACCAGCCGCCCCGCTTGCCCGATGTAGGCTTTGGCCGCGGATATCGCGCGATGCCGCTCGGCTGCATCCTCGGAGTCGGCGTGAACGGCGGCGATGATGGCCATGGAGCGCGCCTGCTCCGCGGCGATGAGCATGTCGGCCATCTTGTGCTTCAGCGCCTGAAACGTGCCGATCGCGACGCCGAATTGCTTGCGCGTCTTGAGATAATTCAAGGTTGCTTGGTTCAATGCGTTGATGATGCCGACGGCCTCGGCACACAGCGCGGCGATGGCCCGATCCACGGCCCGCTCGATGATCGGGAGCGCGCGGCCCGGCTCGCCGACCAGCGCTTCGGCGCCGACCGCGACGTTCTCCAACAGCAGGTCCGCGGCGCGCGCACCGGATTGCGTCGGGTAGGCGGCGATGGTGAGTCCCTTCGCATCACGCGGCACCAAGAACAGCGATATGCCGTCACGATCGCCAACCTTGCCGCTATTGCGCGCCGAGACGAGGAAATAATCGGCGGACGCGCCGTCCAGCACCACGGTCTTTCGGCCGGAGAGGCGCCAGTTGCCGCCGCTCTGCTGTGCCGTGCAGGCAACGAAGGACAGGTCGTAGCGCCCGGCCGCCTCGTAAGCCGCCAGCGACAGCTTCAACTTGCCCGCCGCAATCTGCGGCAGAAGCTTTTCCTTCAGCGCCGGAGCGGCGG
>DATNKC010000036.1:0-19320 GCA_035603615.1 Steroidobacteraceae bacterium
GATGCCTTGCGCGTTCAAGAACTCAGCGCCCAGCGTGGTGGCCAGCAATTCTCCCATCGCCATGACCCGCGCGCGTTCAGCATCGCCGATGGTGCGGCGCTCTGCCAGCGTGCCGACCAGCTCGCGCAGCTCCCGCACGAAGGCATCGAACTGTGTGTTCGGAACTACACCTAAGCGCTCGGCGAGGTTGCGGTGCGCGAGCTCGATGTCCTCGAGTATCGGAATGTGCAAGCCGATTAGGGACGCTGACATCAGCGACTCGAGCCGATCCGTGATCCCCGACAGAGCGGAATGAACGACCACCGGGCGGAAGCCTTCAGCCGCGCGCTTCTTAAGCACCTGCGCGATGTTGCGCCAATTGGCCACATTGGAGACGCTCGTGCCGCCGAATTTGAGCACAAGCCACTCGTCAGCATTGACCGGCAAGGAGGAAGACATGTGATTTAAGTCCCGCGAAGCCTGACGCGCGCAGCGTCAGTGTGAAGCGATTATTTAATCGTCCTCGAATATTTCGCGCAGTTCCTTCTCGAGCTGGCGCTCCGCCAGCACGTCCTCGACCCGGCTCCACGCTGCCTTGCCGCGCTTGCCCGCCGCCGCCACTTTTGGGCGCCGCTCGGTGCGCTCTATAAGGGGATCGAACTCGTGCGCTTCCTCGGCTTCGCCGAGAAACTCATCGTCAATATCGAAATGTTCGTCTTCGCGTTCGCTCATTTTTGAAGAAAAGCCCCTGAAATCAATAGCATCGATCAGCTCAAGTTCGTGAAGCTGCGCACTATAGCCGATTCTGCCCGGCATTCAACTAGTGCGACAAGATTCACTTGAAATGTTTGACCAGAAAACCGGCGCACAGTTTTCGGTGAGCCGAGGCCAATAATGTATCTTTCTATATCAATAGCTTATATAACATTCCTCATGTCCCAGTGCGCGCCGAATCGGCCCGCGCCGGCAGCGCGCCCAGCGCAATTGCCCGATTAACCGCCGAGATGACCGCCAATAATGATGCGGTGACAATATTGGGGTGCATACCGGCCCCAAACAGGGTGCGCCGCGAACGCGTGGTGATCTCTATATAAGAGACCGCCTGCGCGCCACTTCCCTTACCGCGGGAGTGCTCTTCGTAGGACAGGACATCGAAGGGCAATGCGACGGCATGGACCATGGCGTCAATCGGCCCTGAACCATAGCCCAACCAGGTATCGGGGCGGCCGGAATCTTCAATCTGCAGCATCAGGCGCTCGTGGTCCGCACCGTCGGTCGATGCGCTGAGCTGGTGGGCCCGGTACACATACGGTCCTCGCGCGGCCAGATATTCAGAGTTGAACAGGTCCCATATCTCCCGAGAAGTCAGTTCCTTACCGGTGATATCCGCGGCGGCCTGAACGACCTGGCTGAATTCAATCTGCAGCCTGCGCGGCATCACCAACTGGTAATCGCGCTCCAAGAGATAGGCAACCCCGCCCTTCCCGGACTGACTGTTGACCCGAATGATCGAATCGTAGGATCGGCCCAAGTCCGAAGGATCAATGGGCAAGTAGGGAACGTCCCATAGATCTGCATCGGTTCTGGCGGCCAGGCCCTTCTTGATGGCGTCCTGGTGCGATCCGGAAAAGGCGGTGAATACCAAGTCGCCGACATAAGGGTGGCGCGGGTGAATCGGTAATTGATTGCAGGCCTCGGCGCAACGCGCGGCCTCGTTGATATTGGAGAAATCCAGCCTCGGGTCAACGCCTTGAGAGTACAAGTTAAGTGCCAAGGTCACGATATCCACATTGCCGGTACGCTCGCCGTTCCCGAACAATGTGCCCTCGACGCGTTCAGCGCCCGCCATCTGCGCGAATTCCGCCGCGGCCACCGCGGTGCCGCGGTCGTTGTGCGGGTGCACACTCAGGACGCTGCGGTCCCGATTCTTGAGGTTGCGCGAGAACCATTCAATCTGGTCGGCGTAAATATTGGGCGTGGCCATCTCCACCGTGGCCGGAAGATTGAGGATGGACTTGCGATCGGGGGTCGGCTCCCATACCGCATTCACCGCATCGCAGACCTCCACGGCAAAATCCAATTCCGTGCCCGTGAAGCTTTCCGGGCTGTATTCGAAGGTCCATTCCGTGTCCGGCTGCTTCAAGGCGTGTTCGCGCACCACGCTGGCGCCTCGAACTGCAATGTCCATGATTCCAGCACGGTCGGTGCGAAACACCACGCGGCGTTGCGCCACCGAGGTCGAGTTATAAACATGCATGATTGCGCGCCGCACCCCGCGCAGCGATTCATACGTGCGGGCGATGAGTTCGGGACGCGCCTGGGTGAGCACTTGGATGACCACATCGTCGGGAATCAATTCCTGCTCGACCAGTTCACGGACAAAATCGAAATCGGTTTGCGAGGCGGCCGGAAACCCCACCTCGATTTCCTTGAAGCCGATTTTTACCAGCATGTCGAACATGCGGCGTTTTCTGCCCGAGTCCATGGGCTCGATCAGCGCCTGATTGCCGTCGCGCAAATCCACGCTGCACCACGTGGGAGGTGCGGTAATGACTGAATTTGGCCAGCGACGGTCCGCCAGATCGATTGGGGCGAAGCCACGATACTTAGAGGATGGGTTGCGCAACATAGATTTTCTTCCCGCTCAAGAGACTTAAGACCCGGCGCTACGTGCAGCGCGTTTTTTGAGATTTTCCGGTCTTGTAGGCGCCGACCGGTGGCGCGTTTGAGTGGCGCCTAGCGGCGCAGCAGCAGCAGCGCGAGCAAGCCCGAGCGGGCGCCGGCGAGAGAGGATAATTTGCTGCTGGAGGAATGCATCACGGGGGAATGTAGCACTGCTCGCGCGCTAGGCGCAAGATCGAATTCATGGAACATAGCTCGGGCACACATACTGTTTTCAATCAGACCCCGCCGCTGGCGGACTACAACCTGTTCACGAGCGATGTGGCGCTACGCGAGGCCGTGGAGCGCGAGGGTGCATCCTGGGCCGCGCCCGATCTCACTTCGGCCGGGGCCGAATTGGGCACGTGCACTCTATTCGAGCATGCCCGCCTCGCCAATCGCTTCCCGCCGGTGCTGCAAAACTTCGATGCGCGGGGCGAACGCGTCGACTCCATTGAATTTCATCCTTCCTGGCATGCACTGATGCGGGGCATCGCCGCTCGCGGCTATCACAGCAGCCCCTGGGCGCAAGACGCGGCCGCCCCCGGAGCGCACGCGGCCCGGGCCGCGGGCTACTTGATGCAGGCCCAAATCGAGAGCGGGACGCTGTGTCCCACCACGATGACCTACGGGGCGATCGCGGCCCTGCGCCGCGACCCCTGGCTGGCGCGTGACTGGGTGCCTCGGCTGCTGACTCGTGAATACGATTCGCGCGATATCCCGTTCGAGAAAAAGCGCGGCGGCCTGATCGGCATGGGCATGACGGAAAAGCAAGGCGGTTCCGATGTGCGTGCCAACACCACTCGCGCGGTCCGCTCCAGCGATGGTTCCTATCGCATCACCGGGCATAAATGGTTTTTCTCGGCGCCGCAATGCGACGCTCACCTGGTACTGGCGCAAAGCGGCGGCGGCTTGTCGTGTTTCTTCATGCCGCGGCGCCTGCCGGACGGCAGCCTTAACGGCATTTATATCCAGCGCCTGAAGGACAAACTCGGCAATCGCTCCAATGCCTCCTCCGAGGTCGAGTTCGTGGACGCATGGGCGACGCTTCTGGGCGAGGAAGGACGCGGCGTTCCGACCATCCTCGAGATGGGCACCTTTACGCGCCTCGACTGCTGCACGGGAAGCGCCGGTATGATGCGCCAAGCCCTGGTTCAGGCTTTGCACCACGCGCATCACCGCAAAGCGTTCGGATCATTGTTGATCGAGCAACCCTTGATGCGCAGTGTGCTCACCGATATGGCGCTCGAATCGGAGGCGGCCTGCGCGCTCAGCCTGCGCTTGGCGCGCGCATTCGACAGCGAAGCCCCAAGCGAAATTGCACTGCGCCGCGCGCTCACCTCCGCCGCCAAATTTTGGGTGTGCAAGCGCGGCTGCGAATTGGCCGCCGAAGCCATGGAAGTGTTGGGCGGCAACGGCTACACCGAGGAATTGCCGTTGGCGCGAATCGCGCGCGAGATGCCCGTGAATTCCATCTGGGAGGGGTCCGGCAACATCATGTGCCTCGACGTGCTGCGCGCCTTTGGAAAATCGCAAGCCACGCGCGAGGCCGTGCTCGATGAGTTGTCAGGTGCTCGCGGCCAAGAGCCGCGCTTCGATGCGGCGTTCGAACGGTTTGCCGCGAGCCTCGACAGCGAAACCTTGACCGAAGCGCACGCGCGGCGATTCGCACAATCCTTTGCCACACTTGTGCAGGCCAAGTTGTTGATCGCCGGCGCGACCAACCCATCCGCACGCGCGGCCGCTGAGGGCTTTTGCGCCACTCGCTTAGGGTGCGACGGTTGGGGCGCCGTGTTCGGCGCCGGCACGGTGAAACTGGACAGCGCCGCTATTCTGGCGCGGGCCTGGCATCAGGATTAAAGCCAGCCAGTGAGCCGATTCTTGATGAGGGCCGCCAGCGCCTGTGCGTGATCGTCATCGTCGTTCAACCCGGCCACCAGCGTGAGGCGTTTGCCGCCCCACTCTAAAAACCGCTCGCGATATTCGATGGCGACCTCCTCCAGCGTCTCCAAACAGTCCACCGCAAAGGACGGAGAAGCAACAGTGAGATCGCGGATGCCGCGATCCGCCAACTCCTTGATCTTGTCGAGCGTGTAGGGCTGAAGCCAGGTCACCCGACCGAATCGCGACTGGTAGCAATGCGACCACTCGCTGTCGTTCAATCCCAAGCGAGCCGCCACGAGGCGCGTGGTCGCTTCTGTTTGACGCTGGTAAGGATCCCCCTTCTCAACGTAGGAGGCGGGGATGCCATGATAAGAAAAAAGCAGGTGCGAGCGCTCGCCCAGCCCATCCCAGTGCCGGCGTATTTTACCGCTGAGCGCATCGATATAGCCGTCATCATCGAAATAGTCGTTGATGAAACGGCTCTCCGGCAACGAGCGCCAATGCTTCAGTGCGCGATGGGTGCCGTCAAATACGGATCCGGTGGTCGAGGAGCAATACTGCGGATACAGCGGCAGCACCAACAGTTTATCGATGCCCTGCGCTGCGAAGGATTGAATGGCGCGCGCAATATTGGGGTTGCCATAGGTCATCGCCAGTTCGAGATGAACCTTGTTCCCGAGACTCGTATCCAACATGGAGCTGATCTTGGCCGCGAGCCGCTTCGAATATACCGCCAGAGGTGAACCCTCCTTCATCCAAATTTTGCGATAGTTGCGCGCCGTGCGCAGGGGCCGAAACGGCAGCACGACCCCATAGAGCAGCGGCAGCCAAATCAATCGGGAATTATCGATGACGCGCCGGTCGCTCAAGAATTCGCGCAAGTAGCGCTGAACAGCGAAATAGGTGGGCGCATCCGGGGTGCCTAAGTTGACCAGCAGAATGCCGATTCGGCCAGCCGCCCTGGGGTCTTGGGACGCCGTGGCGGGTGCCACCGCGTGAAAATAGGACATTGATCGGATCCTCAAGCTCGGGCGAGCGCACAGTATACTGCGTCACGCATGAAGCCCCGTACCGAGAACTGACGATGATGTGGCTGAGTGCCAACGAGAGCGAAGCGCTGACTTTAAGCTTGAGCGTCGCGACTCGCAGTGTCCTCTTGAGTCTGCCGTTGGCGCTGCTGTTGGCATGGGTGCTGACCCGGAAGCAATTTCTCGGCCGCACCATGCTCGATGCATTCGTGCATTTGCCGCTGGTGCTGCCGCCGGTGGTGGTGGGCTATCTGTTGCTGCTGCTGTTCGGTACGCGCGGCCCGATCGGCGGCTGGCTCGAGCGAGTGTTCGGCATCGAGCTGATCTTTACCCGCAACGGTGCGGCGCTGGCGACCGCGGTCATGTCCTTCCCGCTGATGGTGCGCGCCATGCGCATCTCGCTGGAGACGGTCGATCGCGGACTGGAGGATGCCGCGCGCACGCTGGGCGCGGGCGCCTTCGATCGCTTTGTCAGCATCACCCTACCGCTCATGTTGCCCGGTGTATTGGCGGGCGCCATCACCGCCTTTTCCGCCGCGCTGGGCGAGTTCGGGGCCGTCATCACTTTCGTTTCGAACATTCCGGGAGAGACGCGCACGCTGCCGCTGGCCTTGTATACCGCCTTGCAAACACCGGGCGGCGATAGCGCAGCTGCGCGCCTGGCGATTCTTTCCTGCGTGCTTGGGCTGACTGGGTTGTTGCTGTCGGAGTGGTTCGCGCGGCGGGTGCGGCGGATGCTGGGCCGCTGATGCTCGAGGTAGCGGCCAAAAAACAGCGCGGCGCATTTCTCCTGGACGCGAAATTTGAGCTGCCCACTCCGGGAGTCGTCGCCTTATTCGGGCGTTCGGGCTGCGGCAAGACCACCCTGGTCAACGTGATTGCGGGCTTGCTCGCCGCGGACTCAGGCCGCGTCGCGCTCGATGACACGGTTTTGCTGGATACGAACCGCGGCATCAATGTACCGCCTGAAGAACGGCGCATCGGCTACGTGTTTCAAGACGCGCGACTGTTTCCGCATTTGCGGGTCGAGGCAAACTTGCACTACGCGCTCAAGCGTGCTGCCGTGGCGCCGTTCATCGGCGTGGATCGAGTCGTGGAACTCTTGGACCTCGAGCCGCTGATGAGTCGCCGCACGCATGAGCTGTCGGGCGGGGAGCGTCAGCGCATCGCCATCGGCCGAGCCTTGTTGTCTCAGCCCAGCATGCTATTGCTCGATGAACCGCTGGCCTCGCTCGATGCATCACGCCGTGAGGAAGTACTGCCCTACCTGGAAACGTTGCGCGATCAATTGGCCATCCCGATGGTGTATGTCAGCCATAATTTCGACGAAGTGTTGCGGCTCGCGACTCATCTTGTGCTCATGGAAGAGGGCAAGACCGTTGCGCGGGGGAACTTGAGTGAAATGAGCTTGCACCCGCGGGTCCGCGCGATTATCGGGACCGATGCCGTGGGGGCCATTGTCGACGGTACGGTGCTCGGCACCGATTCAGCCAGCGGCTTGACGCGAGTGCAGGTCGGCCAAGGGGAACTCAAGGTTCAATTCGGCACGGCGTTGCCGGGCACCCGGCTGCGAGTGCAATTACTGGCGCGAGATCTCATTGTCGCGACCGAGCCGCCCCGCCACATCAGCGTCCGCAACAGCTTGCCCGGCGTGATAACCAGCGTCGCGAATGACGTGGACGACTCGGACCTGATCGCCATCGATATCGGCGGCATTCTCATCATGGCGCGAGTTACCAAGGCCGCCACCCGTGAACTCGGACTCGCTACGGGCAAACCCGTGTGGGCTCTGGTGAAGAGCGCTTCCTTGCGCCCGCATGTTATTTGACCGCTGTGCCAAGATGCAGGATGGCCACTATGTGGTCATCCGCGCTAAGACCCACCGCCGCCTTGACTCTCGCGCTGTATGCGGCAGGACCGGTTTTCCACATGGCGCCTATGCCTAATTCGGTCGCCGCCAGCAACAAGTTTTCCACCGCCGCGCCTGCGGCAATCACCTGTTCAATTTCCGGCACCTTGGGGATGTCCTTTCTCACGACACAGGCGGCCACCAAGATGCTCGGCGAGCGCCTGATTTTCTCGCGCTCAAGCTGCATCTGTTCGTCCGTAAATCCTGGGTTCTGATCGCGCCGCGACTCCGCGACCGCGTTTGCAAAGGTTTCTCTCTCGGCACCATCGACCGCAACGAAGCGCCAGGGCTTGAGTTTTCCGTGGTCCGGCGCATGGCCGGCAGCCTCCAGGAGCCGGGCGATCTGGTTAGGCGTAGGCCCAGGCCCCGTCAGCGATTTGGCGGTTGAGCGCGATGCAATCGCATCGAATAATTCCATGAAATGACCCCTAAATAAATCCAAGAGGAGATAAGCCCGGGCAAGTCCGTTGCTTTGGGCTATGATTTGCGTCCGGGATGCCGCAGCGGCAGCCCGAAATTATACCCGTATGTCTTAAGGAGCCTTCAATGAACCGTATCGTTTTGGCGTCCCTGGCCGCCCTAGTCGGCGCGAGCGCCTTTGCAGCGCCGGTCACCTACAATCTCGATCCAAACCACACCTTCCCAAGTTTCGCCGCGGACCACTTCGGTGGACTCTCGGTTTGGCGCGGTAAATTCGACACGACCTCCGGCAAGGTGGTCTACGATAAGGACGCGAAGTCCGGTTCCATCGAAGTCACAGTGGACATGAATTCCATCAACTTTGGCATGCCCAAGCTGGATGAGCACGCAAAGTCGGCGGAGATGTTTGATGCCGCGAAGTACCCCACGGCCACCTTTACCGGGAAGTTCGCCAAGTTCAATGGCGCGAGCCCCACGGAGGCAGAGGGCACGCTGACCATGCACGGCGTGACCAAGCCGGTCACGCTGAAGATCGATTCCTTCAAGTGCATGCAAAATCCGATGAGCAAGAAGGAAGTTTGCGGCGCGGAAGCGTCTGGAACGATCAATCGCGCCGATTTTGGCGTCAGTTATGGCGAGAAGGTCGGCTTCAACATGGCCGTCAAACTGCAAATCCAGGTGGAAGGCAGTCCCGCGAGCTAGCTTTTATTTGGGCCGAGTCGGCCTCGCATGCAGGGGGCCGATTCCAATTTTCGCCGCTAGCGGGTGAGCTTCTTCGCCAAGTGCGCGCGCAGCGCACTTAGTTGCTCCTGCGACAAAGATCCCAGAATGCCGTGCCGCCCGGGCGGAATATGCTCGATTGAATCGGCATGTGCGCCGAAGACATATTGCTCAAAGAACGCGCGCCAAGCAGCGCGCGATTCGGGCGGCAGCGCACGAATGCTCAAGATGCCATGCAACAGCGCATCGAAGGCCGAATCGGCGTTTGAATTGGCACCCAGCGGATCGTGCCACCAATAGTTCACCAATACATTGAAAGGCTCGAGCGATTCCACGTGGTGCCACCACAACGGCGGGATGAATATGCAGTCGCCGGGTTCGAGCACCGCGACCTGGGCGGCCGCCATTGCCGTGCGAAATTTAGGATAGCGCGTAAGATCCGGATCGCGCAGCGACACCATGCTCATGGCCGCGCCGGTCGGCGCGAAATCCAAAGGCCCAACGTAGAGATTCGCAACTTGCTCCGGCGGAAACAGCGTGAAGCGCCGCCTGCCCGCCACGACGCAAGCAACATTGTTCCATTCATCCACATGCGCGGGCGTCGTGATTCGATTTCCCAGCCAGATACGCGGCAGTATGGCCGCGTCGAATAAAGTCAGCGCGTTTTCCGCCGCAAACTCCGGCAAGCAATCGCGAATCAGCGCGCTTTGCGCCGCGACCGCGGGCGGATTGGGAAACTGCGCATAGCGCATTACCTGCGCGGCAACCTCCGACAGGCTTACCCGGTTGCGGTGAAAATTAAATCCGTTCATGGCGGTGTTATAGGCAATTTGACCGCCGGCCTCTGGCGCGGTCATCAGTGCATCCACGGGCGCGCCGCTGTCTAGCTGCTTGAGATAGAGCACCAGAGACGCGGGTGAATCCAACGCCTCGCGCACAGCGCGCCAGTTGCGCACCAAGCCGCGCAGCACCGCGGGCCGCTTATCCGGTAGCACGTCGCGCCGGATCTCCTCGAGAGTCGGTTCCGAATACTCTTTCATCAAAAGTAGACCGGCAAGGCAGTGGCGGTGTCGCTCATATCGTCCCTAAAGGGTCAGGCCAGCAGTTGGCGCAACGGCTGCGCCCAATCCTCGGCGGACCCCGGAATCAGCAACTGCATCGAGCCCGCGGTGGGACGCGCGACGCCACGAATGCCAAGCGTGCGAAGCGCACGCTCATCGACGATCTTAGGATCGGCAATGCGCACGAGCACGCGACCCGCAAGGCATTCAACGTCCCCCACGTTGCGGCGGCCCCCGAGCGCGGCCAACAGCGCGGATGGGTCCGCAATGCGCGCCGCAACCTGCGGCGCGGCGTCCGGCCTCGAGACCTCCTGCCGCGAGGCGCCCTCGCGTATTGCATCGCGGATTTCACCCGCCACTTGATCCGCGATAGGGCCCAAGACCACCTGCAAGCCCGTATTGGCGGAGCGCAGCAGCCCGCGAGAGCCCAGCCGTGCCAGTGCGGATTCATCGACGGCCCGATTGTCGATGAGGGTCAAGCGCAGGCGCGAGGTGCACGCAGTGACTTCCGTCAAATTGCCAACGCCGCCGAGGGCATCCACAAAGGACCGGCCGCGCGTGCCGACGGCCGCCGGTGCGCTCGCTTGGGCAAGCGTGTCGTCGGCGCCCCGGCCGGGGGTCGACAGGTTCAAGCGCACGATGCAGACGCGAAAGACGACGTAGTACAGAAGGAAGTAGGCGATGCCGATCGGTATCAACAGCAGGGGCCGCTGCGCGTGCGTGAAATTCAGCACGTAGTCAAAGAGTCCCGCGGAGAACGTGAAGCCCAAATGCACCCCGAGTGCATTCATGAGCACCATCGCGAGGCCGGTCGCGACTGCGTGCAGGGCATACAGCACCGGGGCCAGAAACATGAAGGTAAATTCCACGGGCTCGGTAACGCCGGTGAGGAAGGCGGTTAGGGCCAGCGAGAGCAGCAGCCCCGCCACGCCGGCGCGCCGCTCGGGACGAGCGGTGTGATACATGGCGAGACAGGCGCCGGGCAAGCCGAACATCATCACCGGAAAGAAGCCCGACATGAATGCTCCGGCGCTCGGATCGCCGGCAAAGAAACGGTTCAGATCGCCGGTCGCGCCGTGATAGTCGCCGAGGATGAACCACGCGAAATTATTCAGAATGTGATGCAGACCGGTCACGATCAATATTCGGTTCAACACGCCGTATGCAAACAGGCCGATCGGGCCTGCGCCCAAGATGGCATGGCTGGCTGAATCCATGCCACCTTCGAGAAAGGGCCACGCATAGCCGAGGATGACACCCAGCACCAATCCCAAGAGCCCGCTGATAATCGGGATGAAGCGCCGACCGCCAAAGAAACTCAAATAACTCGGCAGGCTGATATTGCTGTAGCGGTTGTAGGCAACGCCGGCGATGATGCCGGACAGCAAGCCGACCGGAATGCTGGGCTTATCGAGCGAGCCGGGTGCCGCATGCAGCAAGGTCTCCGCCGCGCGCATCGTCACCACGTAGCCGACCAGTGCTGCGAGCCCGGCCGCACCGTGATTCTCGCGGGCCAGTCCCACCGCGACGCCCACGGCAAACAGCAATCCCAAATTCGCAAACACGGCCTTGCCGGCCGCGGCCATGGCGACCCAGTTCAGCAGATCCGGCTGCCCGAGACGCAGCATCAGACCGGCGATGGGCAATACCGCAATCGGCAGCATCAAGGCGCGTCCGAGCTGTTGAAATCCAGTGAAACGAAAATTCATTTGGCATTCCCCCCCTCGCCGGCGAACCGCTCAACCATGCTTCGCACCTCGGCAGCGGAACGCAAGGCGAGGCAGCTCTGTGCCAGCTCCTCGCAATCAGCCATGCGCAACGAGCCGATCTGGCTTTTAAGCGCGGGAATCGCAGCGGGCACCACAGACAGCTCACGAACACCTAACCCGAGCAAAATCGGTACCGCCGTGTGGTCGGCCGCAACACCGCCGCAAACAGCCACCAGCTTGCCGGCTGCCTTGGCCTGGCTGGCCGCGGCCGCAATCAGTTGCAACACCGCGGGATGCAACGCATCGGTGCGGCGCGCGAGATCCGTGTGGCCGCGATCCATGGCGAGCGTGTACTGGGTCAGATCATTGCTGCCGATGGACAGAAAATCGACTTCACGCAACAAGGCCGCTGCAGTCAAGGCGGCCGCGGGCGTTTCGATCATGGCGCCCAGCGAGATACGGTCCTGCAAATTGAGTTCCGCCGTGAGTTCATCAATGACCTTACGCACGGCAATGATTTCCGACACGTCGCTCACCATGGGGATCAGCAAACGCACGACGCCGCAGGGCGTCACGCGCATGGCGGCGCGCAACTGCGTGCGCATCAGATCCGGGTGCGCAAGCGCCGTGCGCACGCCGCGCATCCCCAGCGCCGGATTCGGTTCGGGAGGCAGCGGCAGGTACAACAAGGGCTTATCGCCGCCCACGTCCATCATTCTCAATATCAGAGGCCGGCGCCCCAAGGCATTGGCGATACTTTGATATGCCGTCAGCTGCTCATCTTCCGTGGGTGCAGTGGCGCGATCAATAAATAGAAACTCGGTTCGAAGCAATCCGCAACCCTCGGCGCCGTTCTCGACGGCGGCCAACGCGTCGGCAGTGCTGCCGAGGTTCGCGAACACTTCAATCCGCGTGCCATCGGACGATCGGCTCTCCGCAACCGCTGCCGCACGCAGCGCGGCGCTGCGCGCGAGCCGGGCCGCAACCATCGAGTGCGCCTCCGCCACTGCAGCGGCGTCGGGCGCCTCGTGCAGCGTGCCGTTGTCGGCATCGACGATGACAGTCGCGCCGTCGGCCACTTGTCGCAGCTCTGGCCCGAGACCGATCAACATCGGAATCTCCATGGCCGCGGCCAAGATGGCGACGTGGGAAGTGGCGCCGCCGCCGCTCAAAGCGATGGCAGCCAAGCGCCGCCGGTCAAGCGCCGTCAATTCGGAAGGCAACAAATCGTCTGCAAGCAGGATGGCTTGCTCCGGCAGCGGCAGATGCATCGGCCTGGCCTCACCCGCGAGCGCCAGCAAGACGTGGGCCTCGACGTCCAAGAGATCATCGGCACGCTCCCGCAGGCGCGCATCGTCCAGAGACTCCAAGGCGGCGATGAAGCGTCGCGTGGCGCCGCGCCAAGCAAATCCGGCACTCTTGCCGTTGGCGATGAATTCGTTCGCACTCGCGGTCAATCCGGGGTCGTCGAGGAATTCCAGGTGCGCACCGATGATCTCTTGCCGCTCGGCGCCGCCCGCGTTGCGGACTCGCTCCAGCCTCAGCCTGACGTTGGTTCGCGCCCGCTCGAGTTCGCCTTGTTCGTGAACAGGACCGCGCCCTGGCTCGGTGACGTCGATCTCGCGCCGTTCGATGCGAGTCGCCCGGCCGACCGCAAATCCGGGCACGGCGCATACACCCGCAATTTCGCCCGGCCGAGCGGCATACGCCGCAACCTGTGGCTTGGGTTGGCTCACGGCATGAGCCGAATCCAGTCGCTGCGCTTCTTCGAGTGCGGCTAACATCTGCGCAACGGCCTGCGGCGCCCCCTCGCCCTCGGCTTGAATCAAAAGCTCATCTCCGTGGCGAACGCCGAGCGCCATGATGCCGACGACGCTGCGCGCATCGCTTGCCCGACCGTGCGCTCGAAGTGTGATCAAGGTGGCCATGCCTTTGGCGCGCCGCGCCAGCAGCGCTGCCGGCCGGGCGTGCAAGCCCTGCAGCAGGGCGACCGCGACGGCGCGCTGCGCGCGCGAGACAGGTTCGTCGCTCGCAGAGGGCCGGGGGCTAGCCCGGGGACTTGCGCCTCCATCCACCTGGAACAGCAACTCTCCCGCCCTCACCGCGCCTGATGCACGCCGATTCGTCACCACCGCACCATCCGTGATGACCACAATGGGGGTCATGAGACTCCTCGCGCCACGCGCCACGCGGTCCAAATCGAATCGAATGAGTTCCTCTCCGGCTTGGACCCGCGCGCCGGGCTTGACGCGCGCATCAAATCCTTTACCACCCAGCCGCACCGTGTCGATACCGATGTGAATCAGCACTTCCAAGCCATCCAGGCCGCGAATGGATACGGCGTGCGCGCTCTCCGGCAGGGTCACAATCTCCCCTTCGCAAGGCGCCAGGACGATGCCGCTTGTCGGATCGATCGCGAGACCATCGCCGAGCATGCGGCCTGCAAACACCTCATCCGGCACCTCCTCCAGGACCGCGCACCAGCCATCGAATGGCGCGATGATCTTCTGCACGCGCTCTACTCCCCGATCTCGACCCAATCGAGCGCCCACAGAGGATCGAGGCGCGGACGGGCAAACCGCAAGCAAATGTCGTGTCGACCGGCGAGTATCGGCAAACGGGTTGCCGGCAGCATCGTGACCCCGCCGCGCATCGCGGCAGGCGCGAGCGGCAGCGTGATAGCCGGTGTCTCACATCCATCGATGTGGATCTCGAGTTCCCCCACCGCGGTGCGTGCGTCCCCCACGCGAATCTTGGCCGCGTCTGCCCCCAGTTCATAGTTGAATGGCAGCGGCGCCACAGCGGCTGTGAATCGCGGTCCTACACTCAGATCCGCGCCGCGATAGATCCAGCACGGATTCAAGATGTCGACCGCAAACGGCGCATCCGGATCTGCGCCGTTGCCGGGTTCGAGCAAAAGACTGAGGCCATTGCTGCAGAGTTCAAGCTGATGGCTGGTACGCCTCGCAACCGTATGCGCGTCTAAATGCGTCGCAAAAATGCGCGAAATTTGCTCAGCCCCCAAAAACGTGGCGGCGCGAATTTGCATACCGGGCTTAAGATCGAGAGGTTGCGAATAGCGCATGGAGCTGAAGTTCGGCGCGCCGCCGTTTTGCGTATAGCGAATGGCGGCATCCGGCACGGCGTCTGTGAGCGCAGGCAGATTCGAGAGCGTCACACGGATAGCACCGGCATCGTGCGCACCCTGCGCGTACTGCGAATCGATGCCGAACACGCTGTCGGCATAGTTGATGCCAAAGGCGCGATAGCGGGCGAACATCGATCCCAATCGCTTGAGAAAATCCGGCCAGTTTTTCTGCCGCGGGGACCAAACCACTTCCGCCAACGCCGCGGCACGCGGCAGCGCCATCCAATCGACCCGCCGTTCGGTCTGCATGTGCTCCGTCCACAAATCAGCCTGCAGCCCAAGAATGTGCTGTTGTTGTGCTTCGGAGAGCTCTGCGTCATACGGCTCGAATTCGTACACGTCCTTCAAGGAAAGAATCGACATGCGCCCCGGCGGCTCTGTCGCCAGCGGGCTCTGCCGACGATCCAAATACAGCTGAGGATCCGGCGCCAGCACCGTATCGTTGCCCCTGATCGCGGCCGCATGCGCGACGGAGGCGCCGTGCCATGACATCACGACCGCGCCGGCTCCCAAACCAGGTTGCATGATTTCATCCCAGCCCACCGCGCGTCTGCCCTTGGTGGACAAATAGCCGCTGATTTTTTGAGTGAAATAGGTCTGCAAGGCGTTGGAGTCGCTGATACCCAGTTGCCGCGCGCGGGCTTGCACCGCAGCCGAGGCATTCCATTCGTCCTTGACGGCTTCATCTCCGCCGATGTGAATGTAGCGCGACGGGAACAGTTGCATGACTTCGTCGAGCACGTTTTGCAAAAACTCGAAAGTGCCCGGTTCCAGATTGAATAGATGCGAATGGATGCCCCATTTGGCCGAGACCGGCAATGAGGGATGGCTGTCAATGGCGCCGAGCTCAGGGTAGGCCGCAAGCGCCGCCTGCGCGTGACCGGGCATGTCGATTTCCGGAACGATTTGCACATGCCGAGTTGCCGCGAAGGCGACAATCTCGCGCACCTGTTGCTGGGTGTAGTAGCCACCGTACCGCTTCGGGCTCGGGCTCCCCGGAACCGATGCCGGAATTCTCCACGCCCCCACCGACGTAAGCTTTGGGTACTTGCGAATCTCCAAGCGCCAGCCCTGATCATCGGTCAAATGCCAGTGCAGCACGTTGAGCTTGTGCCACGCCATCCAATCAATCATCGAGCGCACAAAGGCCGGCGATTGAAAGTGCCGCGCTGAATCCAGCATCAGCCCGCGCCAAGGATATCGGGGCGCATCGGTGATGGTTTGCGCGGCGATCTCGCCTCCGCTTGCGCCGGGCGGCAAGAGCTGCCAGAGCGTCACCGCGCCATAAAAAAGACCTGCGGCCGTCGTGGCAGAAATGATAATACGATTCGGGGAAACCTCCAGCCTATAGGCCTCGGCGGCAAATCCTGGCTCGGTTCGAAGCGTAATGAGCGAGTCGCCTTTTGGAACGCTGGCTTTCGATACGACGGACAACGATAGCCGGTTGGATTGCTTCCAGAGTGCACTGAGATATTGGGCCCCCTGCAGCGCGCCGGCACTGCCGGCCTCGGCCTGGATGATGGTTGCCGGGCTCACCTGGAACGAACCGTTCCCCGGCTCGATCTTCGCAGGTTGGGGTATCACGCCCGTCGGTGCCGCCGCCGCCGGCAGCGCGCATAAGGCAAGGGCGGCGATTTTCATCGCCGCCCTCGTTCGTTGCATCATCCTCGAAGCCTGCCGCACGCTTGACACTCTACCCCATCGCCACGGGCGGCAGCGGATCGCGGCGCTTTACAGCTTGAAGCGGGCGGTCAGGTAGTACTGAGAGCCGTTCTTGTAGAAGGCTCGCGGCTGCTCCTCGTTCAACGCATAGTACTTGAGGGTCGGATTGTTCAGATTCTGCCCATCCAACGTAATCGAGAAGTTTTTGTTGATGATGTAAGCCAGCGATGCGGAAAGATCGCCAATATTGCCCTGCGTAAAGGCCGTGTTGCGGTCCAGACCGCTGTAGAACGCTGATCGATACGAGTAGGCCACGCGCGCGCTGAAGTGCGCGGTCTCGAAGTAGCCGGTGACGTTGTAGGTGTTCTTCGAGGTGCCCACCAATCGATCATCGCCATTGATGGTGATGTCCGAGGTCTGCTTGCCGTCCGCATAGGTGTAGTTGGTGATAATTCCAAAATTGTCGGTGAATGCCTGTTGATAGGCGAATTCGCCGCCCTCGACCCGGCCTTTCGCATTGACCGGCACTGTCAAAAGGTATGGCTGCAGCATGCCGTTCGGAAACGTGCTGCTATAGGTGAAATAGCTTTTGGTCACCGTGCCGTAGCTGACGTAGTTGCGCAAATCCATGTAGAACAAGGTCGCCGACAGCAGCGAGTGACGCGCGAAATACCACTCCAGGCCCGCATCGAAATTCGTTGAAAGAATCGGTTTCAAATCCGGGTTGCCGCCGGTTCCGCTGCCCACTTCATTGGCCGCTCCCGGAGGCGATAAGGTCGTGAAGCCCGCGAGTGCCGAGTAATCGGCGCGCGTCATGGTCTCAGCGGCGGCGAAGCGAGCGATCAAGTCGGGCGCCAGGTCGATCTTCAGGTTCGCGCTCGGCAAGACATCATTGTAGTCATGCGAAGTGGGAACCCCGATGAATTGACCAAAATCCGAGTACTGCGAGCCGGGCGTCAAGGTGCTGGCCCCGATGTAGGTCACTACATCCTCCACGGTGTGCACGAAGCGAACACCGACATTTCCGGCCCAGTTGCTGCCCTTGAAGTCGGCCTGTACGAAGGCCGCGCTGTCGAATTCATGCACCTCGAACATGGAATTCCAATCGAGGCGCGTCGCCGGATTGCGATTCACATTGGCCGGACTGTTGTAAGCGGCGAGTTGCGCCGGCGTCCAGAGCCAAACGTCGGTGGGCATGCTACCGCCGAAGTTGGTGTAGTCCGACGGATAGTTCGAGAAGGTCGTCGGGTACGCCGAGGTGCTCTGGCCGGCGGTGGTGGGGCCCTGCCCGATCACGTCCGCGGAGGTGCGGCCGTGGCGCTCGTAGCGCACGCCGAACTTCAGGTCCTGCCAGGCGCCTTCATCGGCTTTGAATGCACCGTCGATCTTGGCCCATTCCTCACGATCCTTCACATCGATATTCTGATCGCCGAATATCCAACCGAAGGCGACTGGCACGCCCCCCGGCGTCGGTGTGGTGTTGTTGGTGGTGCCCAGATTATAACTGGGACCGGAGCCGATGCCATTCAGGGTGTAACTCGCCCCTGCACCTACTCCGGGATCGGTCTCAGAAACATTTTGATAGGGGGTCTTGCCATCGCCCCAGGAATAGCCGACTTGCCCGAGAAAACTCAAGCGGTCGGTCGCATCCCAGGTGGTATCGAGGTTGACGAAGTTCGCCGTGGCCGATTCGTCGGGCCGCGAAATCTGGTCGTAGACGCCATACGCCGTGCCGGCCACGGGCGCGAAGGTTGCGGAGGTCAAGGTATTGTCCTGCACGACGTAACCTGGATTCGGCGCCTGGCCGGCACCCGACGCCACGAAGTGCGTGGACCACAACAGGTAATTGTCGTTGACGTTGCTCGCGAGCAGTCTGGATGAAAAGCCCGACAAATCGAACGTCAGAGCGTCGTTCGGCTTGAATTCGATGTCGGCCATACCGCCGTTTCGTTCGCGCTTCTGCTCAAAGAGTGCGGCGCCTATGTCGGTCGGATATTGCACGCCGGAGAGGTCCGGGTGTGCCGTTGCAATTGCGCTACCCGGTGCGATCGTGTCGTAACCCAGGACCTCCGTACCGTCGCGGCGCAAATGGCGGCTTTCCGAGAACAGTTGCACCATCACGCCAAAATTGTTCGCATCGTTCTTCCAGTTGGCGAGAGCGCTGTATTGCCCGTCGGTCTTGGACGGCAAGCTGGCATACACGGCGCCGGCGGAGGCTTGCAAGGTGAAGGGCTGCGAGAAATCCAAGGGCTTGCGCGTGATGATGTCGACCGAGCCGGCGACCCCGCCTTCGACCAACGAGGCGCTGGAGCTCTTCTGGACCACGACGCTGCTCACGATTTCCGAAGGCAACAGCGTGTAGCTGACGCTGCGTCCCACGGTGCCGGTCTGATCGAGCACGAACCAGTCGCCTGAGGCGATATTGTGGCCGTTGATCAAGGTCTGCGTCAGACTAGGATTCGTGCCGCGCATGCTGACACGATCGTTCTCATCGAAACCGCCCTCGGTCGCACCCGCCGAGCTGGTGGTAATGCCCGGCAAACGCGACAAAGAATCGGCAACATTCTTGTCCGGCATTTTGCCGATATCCTCTGCGGTGACGACGTCGATGAACTCATCGGAGGCGCGCTTCGCAGCCAGCGATTCGTCCACGGATTTGCGGATGCCGGTGACGACGATTTCCTGGAGTGCGTTGTCATCGGGCGCTTCGGCCCATGCGAAGGCGGTCGGCACGAGCATTGCGATTCCCAGTGCCGACTTGACCGCTAGTGCGATCCGATTCATATAGATATCCCCTGTCCGATTCATATCGATGCCCCCTGTCCTGTCACCAATTTTGTTTGAGAGTCCGCTGCATCCCCCGTGTGGTTGCCGGTTACATGCCACACCAGTTAGAACCCAATATAATACCAATTTATGAAAATCGCTAGTGCCGTGTAATAAAGACATCAAATATCTATAAATAATGATCAGAATCAATACATTATTCGATAGTCGCCACAGTTGTTGTTCTCAAAGTGGTATTTGTTTGGTACTATTCGATGACTAAAGCAACAACGGATGTGCCCTCGGGCCCCATGACCTCGCTCGCTAAAACCATTGGTCCATTGGACGGTCAGGGCAATTTGCCGCTGTACCA
>DATNKC010000037.1:0-4034 GCA_035603615.1 Steroidobacteraceae bacterium
TCACGCCAACCGCGGCCGGCACCGCCTCATACACGCTGACCTGCTCCGGGGCGGCGGCCGCCACCGCCATGAGTGCCGTGAACGAGACTGTGACCGTGCCTCAAACCACCGTTACCGCTGCCGCCCTCAACGGCAAAGCCGGGGGCGGCGCGCTTGAACCGTGGAGCCTCATCGGATTGGCTGTTCTCGTCGCGTGGCGCCTGCGCCAATCATTCCGGTTTCGAGTTGCAGCGTTGTCGGTCATCGCCCTTCTCGCGCTGCTGGCGGCGGCCACGCCGGTGTCAGCACAGGAAGCCTCGTCTTCGCTGCAATTCAATTGGGACCAGACCTACGTGGGGATCCGCGCCGGCAGAAGCACTTATTGGGAATCATCCTCTCAACTCGATGCGGACCTCGCGCGGTACGGCGAGACCGGTACGAGCACCTCGATCGACCAGCACCGCACCACCGGCGTGGTGTATGCGGGGGTTCCTTTCTACAAGGCGCTTTCCTTGGAACTGGGCTTGGCGGATTTGGGCGAGTATCCCGTCGGAATATCGACGACCAGTACCAACATTCCGCAGCTGGCACA
Organism: Steroidobacteraceae bacterium; assembly: GCA_035603615.1. GTDB lineage: Bacteria > Pseudomonadota > Gammaproteobacteria > Steroidobacterales > Steroidobacteraceae > Bog-1198. Next base: position 572 of record DATNKC010000037.1, read on the forward strand.
AACCATCATCCGCAACTTGTCGTCCGCGGGACGCGCCGTGACGTTGAATCTCGCGGCGCCTCTGAACATCACCTCTTGGTTCGCCATTGAGCCGCGCATCGGAGCTTTGGGCTTTCAGTCCAAGCAAGAGGTGTATACGCCCCAAGGCACCTTTTCGCACGACCGCGAAGGTGGGGGAATCGACGCAGGCCTTGCCTTGTTGCTGCGGCCCACGCGAAAGCTCTATGTCGGCGCAGCAGTCGACTGCTTCGATACCGGCGGGAGTCGCTGCGATGTATTGATGTACTCAGGGGAAATTGAATATCACTTTGGCCGGTGAATCGAGGTCCGCGGCGCGCGCTTTACCAACGAATTGGAATCGTACAAAGTCGCCCACTGATCGGCCGACGCGACAAAGACATGGAGCGGGAAACGAGGCTCGAACTCGCGACCTCAACCTTGGCAAGGTTGCGCTCTACCAACTGAGCTATTCCCGCCCTAAACAGAGGCGCAATTGTAGGGCCCCGCGGCTGGGAGTCAAGGAAAACTGCTTGCGATATGAGGCTAACGCCTTGAACTGGACGGCAATTTCCTAAAGTGCATGGCCGTGCGTGCGAGGCGCAGGTACGATGCCATGGCATGACCCCCACAATCGCCCAAATCCTGTCGGGCACTCCGATTTGGGTTTTCGTTCTGCTGGCTTATTTGCTGTGGGTAGGCGCGTCGCGGCTCAAGCCCGGGGTGCGTGATCTGGCAAAGATCTGGATCACCCCGGGCATTTTCATCGTTTGGGGGTTGATCGGTCTGTTCCAGCATCCGGGGGACTTTTCCGAGGTGCTGATTCGCTGGGCGGTGGGCTTCGCCATTGGCGCGGCGCTAGGCCTGGCCTTCGCCATTCCCATGCAAGCCGATCACGCGCGGCGGCGGGTGCGCTTGCCCGGCAGCGCGCTGCCGCTGCTGCGCATCCTCATCATCTTTGGATCGCACTACGTGCTGCGGGTAGCGGCCGCCATTCATCCGGAGATGGGCGCAACGTATTTGAGTTGGGACATCTATGTCTCCGGCGCCAGCGCCGGCTACTTCATGGGCTGGTCGATACGCTTCATGATGAGCTACGCGAAGGCGCCGCCGGTGGATCTAGCGCCGAGTACAGTGCCTTAGGCAAGCACAGCGCGTCAGCTAGAGTCTTGAACTGTCTCGCAGCTCCGGCCACGCGAGGCGCAAGTAAAGAATCATCGACCACAGCGTCAATACCGCCGCGATGGCAGTCAACACCACCCCGAGCTTGTAAATGCCGATGCCGAGCAACTGATGATGAAACAACATCATCGACAGCCCCGTTATCTGCATAATCGTTTTGTACTTCGCCAACTGCGATACCTTGATCCGGCCGCGGGCACCGATCTCCGCCATCCATTCGCGCAGCGCGGAGACTGCAATCTCGCGGCCGATGATCACGACGGCCATGATGACGACAAACCAGCGCGGATCCCCGCTCACAATCAAAACCAGCGCCGCGGCGACGATCAGCTTGTCCGCGACTGGATCCAAAAACGCGCCGAGCCGAGACGTAAGCCCAAGCTTGCGCGCGAAATATCCATCCAGCGTATCGGTAATGCCCGCTAACGCGAAGCCGACGCCCGCCGCCGGGTGCGCCCACCAAAACGGCAGGTAGTACAGAATCACCACGCCGGGAATCATCAAAATGCGCAACCACGTCAGCGTGTTGGGCAGATTGAAATGCGATTTAGGTTTATCGCCCGGGATGGAGGTGTTCATAGATCACCTGGGCGAGTTCCCGCCCGAGGCCGCGAATTTGAATAAAATCATCGATGCCGGCACGGAGTATCCCTTGGAGACCGCCGAATTGCTTGAGCAGTTCGCGCCGCTTGACCGGCCCGAGTCCCGGAATGGTTTCGAGAATCGACTGGCTATGGCGTTTCGCGCGCTTTTTGCGGTGTCCTGCGATTGCAAAACGATGCGCCTCGTCGCGCACGCGCTGAATGAGGTGCAATGCACGGGAGTCCGGGGGCAGTATAGTGGGGGTGTCCTGACCCAACAAGAATAGTTGTTCCTGCCCCGCTCTTCGATCCACGCCTTTGGCGACGCCGATCAAAGTGATTCCGCCGACTCCGAGTTCCTCGAGAACTTTGGCCGCTTCGGCCAACTGTCCCTTGCCGCCGTCAATGAGCAGCACATCCGGCTTCGCGATCTCGCCGTCGCGCACGCGCTTATAACGCCGCGTCAGCGCCTGGTACATTGCCGCGTAGTCATCGCCGGGTTGGATACCGCTGATGTTGAAGCGCCGGTAATCGCTCTTCAGCGGCCCTTCGACCCCAAACACGACGCAGGACGCCACGGTATCGGTGCCGCCCGTGTGGCTGATGTCAAAGCACTCCAGGCGATTGGGTGCTTCCTCGAGATCGAATGCCTCGCGCAAATCCTCCAGGCTCGATTCGATGCCGGCGCGTGCCAACCGCCGCATGTTCAATGCCTGCTCCGCGTTGGTATGCATCATCTCCAGCCAGCGTGCGCGAATGCCGCGCACCGAGCTGCAAATACGCACCTTGTGCGTCAAGCGCTGCGTCAAGGTCGCCTCCAGCAGCTGCATCTCGTCGAAGTCTTGCTCCACGATGATCTCCGCCGGGGCGTCGCGTTCCAAATAGTACTGCATGACAAACGCCGCCAGAACTTCCGGCAAGTCGGCAAACGGCGCCTTTGGGAAAAATGTGGTGCTGCCTAGGCTGCGGCCCGCTCGAACAAACATGAGAGCCACACAATATTCGCCGTTGGCGGCGGCAATCGCGATGACATCCGCATCATGATCCGCGCCCGCGGTCACGATTTGTTGCGACTGGATGACCTTGAGCTTCGCCAGTTGATCGCGCAGCTGCGCAGCCTCCTCGAAGTCCAAGCGCTCGGCGGCGGCGTCCATGCGCCGGCCCAACTCTTCACTGACCTCATCGTTTCGACCTTCCAGCACCTTGATCGCGGCGCTCACATCGCGCGCATAGTGCTCCTTGGAGACCAAACCCACGCAGGGCGCCGTGCAGCGTTGGATCTGATACTGCAGGCAAGGCCGTGAGCGGTTCGCAAAGTAGGTGTCGTCGCAGTTGCGGATGCGAAATAGCTTCTGCAGCTGCTGCAATGTATCGCGAACTGCGCCGGCGGAAGGATAAGGGCCGAAATATTTTCCCGGCTCCTTGCGCGAACCGCGGTAGAAATTCAGGCGCGGAAATTCGTGATTGGTTTCAAGGTGCAGATACGGGAAGCTTTTGTCATCGCGCAATACCACGTTGAAACGCGGCCGATGCCGTTTGATCAAGTTGTATTCGAGCAGCAGCGCTTCGGTGTCAGAGTTGGTGATCGTCACTTCCATATTGGCGGTCTTGGCGATCAAAGCCTGCACTTTGGGCTGCACATTGCTCGGCTGAAAATACGATGCGACGCGGCTCTTGAGGTTGCGCGCCTTGCCGACGTAGAG
>DATNKC010000038.1:0-5643 GCA_035603615.1 Steroidobacteraceae bacterium
CACCGGCCGGCCCGTGATCGAGTCCAAGCTCGCCAGTTCCATGATCTTCGGGAAATAGGCTTTCATGCGCGGATCGCTGCGCATCGCCTCGACGGCCGCGGGGGTCTCCCACTCGGAGTAGATGACGACGCCGGCGCCGTCCTGCGCCGCAATCAGCCGGGTCGTCTTCCAGCCGTGGAGCGTGCGGATCACCGTGTCGGTATTCTGCTTCAAGAGCGCGATCAGCGCCTCCTGCTTCCCGGGCTTCACCTTTAGCAGATTGATCAAGATAACGGACTCGTCGGACATGGCATATCTCCTTCTGTTTCGGACATACCAAGGACGATGCGGAGGGTCGAAACGGATCGCGACGTAGAAGATTTTTTAGCGCGCGGTGGCGATGTTATCCGCCTGCGCGCGCTCAAAACGCCTGCCGAGCAGATAGGCAATCGGAAACCAGACGGCCGAGATCACGACCCCGAAGACCGCAAGTCCTACCACGCCATAAGGCAGCACGGCCGCACTCAGCCAGGAGGAGGTGAGATCGCCGAAGCGGTAAACCACCGTGTCGATGACATTTTTGGCCTTGTATTTGGCCTGCTGGTCCACCGCCGTGAACAGCATGTCGCGACTTGGCTTGGCGATGGCATATTCGGCAAAGCGGCGCACCACCTGGATCGAGGCCAGCACGATGAGCACCGGCGAAAAGATGACCGCCAGGAACGCCACGACCATGATGACCGGGTTGAGCAGCAAGCCCGCCGTGACACCGAAGCGCCGGATGAAGCGGCCGGTCCCGAACAGTTGGATCAATACCGCGATGGAATTGGTCGCCAGGTCGATGCTTGCGTAAGCCTGAGTGCGGGCCTCTCGCGAGACGAAAGCCTTGCTGATGAGATCGCCGAGCTGAAAATAGATTACGGTTGAGATCCAGGTCATCAACAGCAGAAACAGCGCGATCATCAAGAGATAGCGTGACTTGAACAGCAACATGAAACCATCAAACGGATTGCCGCCCAGCCGGTGATCGAGCGAGGTCTTCTGCGCGTCCTCGTCCACCGCCACGAGTCTGCGCTTCTCTCTTTCCATCAGGCGCACCAGAATCGCGGTGATGGCAAAGCCGGCTGCCGAAATCAGCAGTAGAGTGTTGGTCCCGAGCGCGCGGACGAACACGATGGTGAACGCTGGGGCGCAGATCGTGCCGACGGTGCCACCCGCGGCGATAAAGCCAAAGAGCCGTTTCGCCTGATCGCTGGAAAAGATGTCGGCCATCAGGCTCCAAAATACCGAGATCGTCAGAAGATTGAAGGTCGAAACCCAAACATAGAACGCGGCCGCGATCCAGCGGTCGTTGGTGACGGCGCGAAATAGGAAATAAAAGACGATCAGCGTGATGGCGATGAAGCCGTAGACCCACGGGAGGAAACTCGCGAGCCGGATGCGGGAGGCAAGGCCGGCGAATATCGGCGCGACGATGAGACTCAACAAAAAGGTGCCGGTGAAGAGCTCCTGCAGATGTGCGACGCCGTAAATCGTGCCCATCGTGTCGCGCAAGGGGCGCAGGATGAAATAGCTGGTCATGAGAAGGAAAAAATAGATGAACGCGGTGAGCGCAACCTTGATCTCGTGATGCTCCACACCGGCGATTCGCCGCAGCATCCGCGAGGATCCGCTACCAGTCAGATCGGTCATGGCGATGACGTCGTCTCAGCCGAGCGACGCTACATACTCCGCCATGCGCGCGCGCTGTTTGGCATCCGGCAAGCGCCCGCGGCCGGCGGCGAGATTGTCGATCATGTGCTCGGCCTTGTCGGTGCCGGGTATGACCGCAGTCACGGCGGAATGGGAGAGGATGAACTTGAGGAAGAACTGGCCCCAGCTCGCGCAGTCGAAATCCGCCGCCCAGTCGGGCAGCTTGCTGCCCAAGGCCTTGCGAAATAGTTTCCCGCGTCCGAAAGGCAGCGCCACCAGCACCGCGGCGCCCGCGTCCGCGGCGGCGGGCAGCAGCCGCTCCTCGGCGTCGCGGTTGTCGATCGCATAATCGATCTCCAAGAAATCGGGCTTGCCCCGTTTGAGGATCGCTTCGGCGGCGGCATAGTCACCTTTGAAAGTAGTCGTGATGCCCGTATAGCGGCACAGACCCTGGGCTTTCAGCGCGTTCAGGCCGGCCATGTCTTGGCCCGGGTCGCGCACGTTGTGAAGTTGCAGCGCGTCCACCTTGTCGGTCTTGAGCCGTTGCAGACACTGCCGTGCTTCCGCAGCCTCTCTCCCGGTCCGGTATTCTTCAAGTTTGGTGGCGATGAATACACGCGGACGCAACCCCGTGTCGGCGAGGATGCTGCCGATCACGTTTTCGGCGTTGCCGTAGGAAGGTGCGGTATCGATGACGGTGCCGCCACCCGCGACGAGCGCACGGATGACCTCGGTCGGGCCGGTCCGCTCCTGCGGAGCCGCTCCCACATTGAACACGCCGGCCGTGCCGACGCCGATCACGGGCAGGGTTTCGCCGTGCCCGTGCGGAATAGGACGAGCCAGCATGGGCTTCTGCGCGTCGCCCGCGGCCAACCCCGGCATCAACAGGCTTGCGCTCAACCCGCCGCACATGATTACCGCGTCACGACGCGAAAGAAGCTGATTGCCACCTTTCATGTGAACCTCCCGCTGCGCCAGAGTTTTGCAGCATACCAAGGTCAGCTAGCAAAAAATCGATCCAAACAAATTCAACAACTTGCCGCGCGTCCCTTTATTTCCTGGAAGAAACCACCGGAAGCTCGATATAGGAAGCATTCTCGCCGGCATGATGCAAAGTATTGTTGGCCACCACGCCCACACTCTCGCTTTCGTTCGGTCCGCCCGTGTTGAGATTCCGTACGAACTTGGGGAAGTTCGACGAAGTGACTTCAATGCGGATTCGGTGGCCTTTGTCGAAGCGCAGGCTGGTCGTCATGGGTGTGGGTTTGATGGTGTAGATGCCATCCGGCGTCATCATTTCCGACTTGTCGAAACCGTTTCGATAACGCGCCCTGAAAATCGTGTCGCCGATGATATAGGCCGTACCGTCCGGCAACACATCGACCAGTTTCACGGCGAAATCCGTGTCCTTGGCGCTCGATGAAATCTTGAGCACGGCATTGATGGCGCCGGATATCTCCATCGGCTCTTTGAGTGGTTCGCTCGTGTAGACCAGCACGTCCGAGCGCGCCTCGATCGCACGCTGATCGTAGGCGCCGGGCGTCACCAGTCCGCCGTTGCAACAGTCGCTGCCGCCGATCGTTTGTACCGGGTTCATGGGATCGTAGACGTAGTGATCGGATTTCTCGCCCTGCGGCGGCGGTGCGGAATCGAGGCGACCATTGCCGAAAAGACTGTTGGCCGAGCCCTCGCTCCTTAAGTACATGCGCACAGCCTTAGCCTCCTTGGGCGGCCAGCTCGCGGAGGACTTCCAGCGATTCTCTCCCATGGTGAAGTAACGCACCGGTGGCGTGGTCGCAGGCCACGCAGCCTGATTGCCCTTCAGCCAACGATCGAACCACGAAAAAATGGTCCCATCCACATCGAAGCTCGTGTCCCCCATCGAGCGCTCGCCGACGAGGGTGTCCGGCCCCATCTTCCAGTATGAACAGTGAGGCATGGGCGCGACGACGGTGAACTGATTCGCCGCGGCCTGCGCGTCTCCGGACGATCTCGCGTGATTGAACAACTCGAGATTTGGACCGATCGACACGTCGTACCAGGAGTTGAACCACAGCGCCGGCACGCCCCAGCCCATGTCCTCGTGGTAGAGGCCGCCCTGTGTCCAGGCCGGGTCCGCGGGGGTTCGGTCGATCAACTGCTCGAAGGTTCCGGCCGGTTCACCGAGGTCCGCCAACAACTTGTCGATAGGTAGGTGGCGGATTTGCTTGGCCCAGACCACTTTGGGCTTGATGGCCGCCAAGTCGTTGTATTGCGAGACTCGAGCGTGCATCGCAGGATCAAGACCCGCGGGCAGCTGCGCCCGCAGGGGATTGTCGACGCCATAGAGCCAGACAAAAAAGAGTGTGCGCGGTACCCCGCCTGTGTACCAGTTACCCTGCTCCTGGAATCGGCCCACCTTGCCAATACCTGCGCCTGAGGACATCGGCACCATGGCCGCCAGGGCCGGATGATGCATCCCGGCCAGCGCCAACTGCCATTCCGCCGACGATGAACAACCCAGCGTTCCCACTTTGCCATTCGACCAGGGTTGCTTCGCGATCCAGCTGAGCGTGTCATACCCGTCGGTCTGCGGATGGCCGAGAATCTGCCAGGTGCCTTCTGAGAAATACCGGCCGCGCTCGTTCTGGACGACGAACGCGTAGCCGCGCTTGACGGCCGCCAATGCATAGCTCAAGGCGGCTCCCGACTGCATTTCCAGTTCGTCGTACGGCGTCTTCCAAAGGATCGTGGGTAGGGGTCCCCCTTTCCAGTCCTTGGGCCTGTACACGTTGGTGTCGAGACCGACACCGTCCCGCATCGGCACCATGATCGCCACGTCGGACGCGGCGCTGCGCTTCAATTCTCGGATGATGGCTTCAGGTTGATAGTCCCGGTAGAACTCGCCGGGAGTTGACGGGGCCTGCTCTGCCGCCGCGATGGTGCCGATCAGTACGGCACAGACGCTAAGTTTCTTGTAGATAGCCATGTCCCCCGCTCAACTGTGACCTTCCGTCACCTATACTGCCTATCGCACCACGATCGCACAACTTCATGATGCCGCTTCACTATGGATCTTCGTCAGCTGAGAACCTTTCAGGCCGTCGCCGAGTTCGGAAGCCTTAGCAAGGCGAGCGACCGCCTACACCTCGCGGAGCCGGCTCTTAGCCGACAGATAAAACTGCTAGAGCATGATTTGAAGACGCAGCTCTTCGTCCGCGATGGTCGGGGCATGGTCTTAACCGACGGTGGCAGGCTTTTACTGAAAAGAATCGGCGGACTTGTACGCCAAATTGAGCAGGTTAAAGATGACCTTGTCTCCCTTTCAGGCACTCCATCCGGCAGCGTGGCGCTTGGCATTGTGCCTACCGCCGCCTGCGTGTTGGCGGGACGTCTCGCTCATCGGGTTGCGGTCGAACTTCCGAACGTGTCTCTTCGCCTGGTGGAGAGCTATGGTGGACACCTGGTGGATTGGATGCATCGAGGTGAAATTGATATGGCCATCATTTATGGTCAGCACTCAGGAGTTCACCTGGTGCAGGAAGTGCTCGCGACGGATGAGTTGATGATTGTTGGCCCCGCCGGCAGTCGCATCGCGAAGCGCAGCGGCGGAAAGTTGGCTTGGCTTGCCGGAGAGCGGTTGGTATTGCCCAGCAAGTCGCATGGCCTGCGTCAGCTGTTGGAGCGGACCGCCAGGCGCAGGCGGCTACGACTCAATGTCGTCATCGAAGCGGACTCCTTTCGCTCGCTGGTGGACATCGTCGAACGGGGCGTTGGTTATAGTGTGCTTCCGCCCTCGGCGATTGTCCGTGAGCAAGCTCAGCTGAGGCTCGACGCCGCGCCGTTGAGCGACCCGCGGGTGGTGCGCAATCTGGTTTTGGCGCGCTCGACGGATTGTCATCCTTCGATCGCAATGGAAGCCGTCGCGGCATTGATCAGGCTTGAGGTCGCCGGAGTGGCGGCCGATGGTTTATGGAATTGCGCCAAGACGCG
>DATNKC010000039.1:0-5487 GCA_035603615.1 Steroidobacteraceae bacterium
CCGCTATTGAGCCATTCCAAAATATACGCCGACAGGCCTTCCGCGGTCGCCAGGCGCGCATTCGGCATATTTTCGCGGAAGGCCTTGACCAGCGGCACGGTCACATTGCTGCCAAGGCTTGGCGGCAGCCCGAGCGTCAGATGTCCCGTGTCGCCGTTGCGTCGATCGTTCAGCTCCTGTTGAGCCCGGCCGAGCTGCGTCAATATTCCGCGCGCATGTTCGAGCAACTGCGTGCCCGCCTCGGTCAGCGTGACGCCGCGCCCGTTGCGATCCAGCAAACTTTGGCCGCATTCGAGTTCCAGCTGTCGGATTTGCCGGCTCAACGCGGGCTGCACCACCGACAGGAAGGCCGCGGCACGGGTAAAACTGCCGAATTCCGCGACGTGCCGAAAGTACTCGAGTTGCTTAAGATCCATCAGTCAGCGGTCCTTGTGATATCGCGGTTTGCGATAACAGGTATATAACCTATTACGTTAAAGTATACGCCATACTACGCATCTCGAACACTGGCAGCCGTTCAATGCAGCGATCCATTCCTTGTTTATTCATGCGCGGCGGCACCTCGCGAGGCCCGTTCTTTCTAGAGAGCGACTTGCCCAGCGAGGTGGCCGCGCGCGACGCCGCGTTGCTCGCCATCATGGGTTCGCCGGATGCTCGTCAGATCGATGGTCTCGGCGGCGCCGATACCCTAACCAGTAAAGTGGGCATTGTGCGCCGGGGCACTGCACCCGGCGTCGACCTCGAGTTTCTATTTGCCCAGGTCTCGGTGAAAGAGGCGCGGGTCGACACGACTCCCAATTGCGGCAACATGCTGGCCGCGGTGGTGCCGTTTGCGTTGGAAACCGGCTTGGTGCAGGCGCGCGGGGACATCACAACCTTGCGCGTGCTGACACGCAACACCGGTACCTTGAGCGACATTGAAGTGCTCACACCCGACAAGCAGATTCAATACGCCGGAGCCGCGCGCATCGACGGGGTGCCGGGCACCTCGGCCCCCATCAATATCAGCTTCCTCGATACCGCGGGATCAGTGTGTGGGTCGCTGCTGCCGACCGGACACCTCGTCGACCGCTTCGATGACGTGGAGGTCACCTGCATCGACAATGGCATGCCGGTCGTCATCATCTCGGCTGCGGATCTGGGCGTGACCGGATACGAGAGCCGCGATACGCTCAACGCCGACTCCGCTTTGAAAAAGAGAATCGAATCGATTCGCCTGCAGGCGGGGCCCAAGATGAATTTAGGCGATGTGGCCAAGCTGGTGGTCCCCAAAATGTGTTTGGTCGCCAAGCCGCGCGCGGGCGGCCACATCTGCACGCGGACCTTCATTCCGCATGATTGTCACGCGGCGGTCGGCGTGCTTGGCGCGGTGACGGTGGCGACCGCAGCGGTGCTGCCGGGAAGTGTTGCGCATCGCTGCGCCGTCGTGCCCCCGGGCCTCAACAAGAGCATTTCCGTGGAGCACCCGAGCGGCGAATTCACGGTGGTGCTCGGCATGAATCCGGACAATCCGTCCGAGGTGGTGCGGGCGGCGCTGCTGCGCACGGCGCGGCTCATCATGCGAGGCGAGGTTTACATTCCTTAAAGCCACAGCGGCGGGGTAATTCGATGATTGGACAATCTGGCATCGCCATCAAACACGTCAACCGCGTGGATCCAAGCACGGTGGCGGAACTCGCCAAGTTTGGCGTCGCAACGGTCCACGAGGCCATGGGCCGAACGGGCTTACTGGCTTCCTACATGCGGCCGATCTATCCGGGCGCGAAGGTCTGCGGAACCGCCATCACCATATTCGCGCATCCGGGCGATAACTGGATGCTGCACGTGGCCGCCGAATTTCTGCAGCAAGGCGATGTCGTTGTACTGGGCACCTCGTCCGAGAATACCGACGGCATGTTTGGCGAACTGCTCGCTACCTCGTTTCGCGCGCGCGGCGCGCTCGGCTTGATAACCGACGCGGGCTGCCGGGATGTCGCGGAACTCCACGAGATGAATTTCCCCGTGTGGTCCAAAGCCATTCATGCCAAGGGCACGGTGAAGGCCACGGTCGGTTCGGTCAATATTCCCATCATTTGTGCCGGCGCGCTGGTTTGCCCGGGCGATGTCGTCATCGGCGATGCCGATGGCGTCGTGGTCGTTCCGCGCGCGAACGCCGCGGGCGTGGCGGCGGCCTCGGCCGCGCGTGAGCAAAAAGAGGCCACCAACCGCAAAAGATTGGCCGCGGGCGAACTGGGACTGGACATCTACGGAATGCGCGAGCCGCTCTCCAAGGCCGGGTTGCGGTACTTCGCCGACGAGGGCGCCTTCAACAAGGAATCGCATAAATGAATGCCATTGCGAAAAATCCGCTCAAGACTTGCCCGCCGCCCGATCCTGATCCGGTGGCACCGAGCCTGGCGCTGCCGCCCGGTGCCTGCGACGCGCACTGCCATGTCTTCGGGCCCGCCAGCAAGTTTCCTTACGCGGCCGACCGCAGTTACACGCCGCCCGATGCGCCCGTCGAGAATTTACGGCGGCTGCATGCGAAATTAGGCGTTTCGCGGGCGGTCATCGTCCATGCCAGCTGTCATGGCACAGAGATGGAGGTCACCTTGGATGCCATCGCCTCGAGCGAAGGGCGCTATCGCGGCGTCGCCTGCGTTGAGGACCGCGTGACAGACCGGGAACTCGAACGCCTGCATGCGGGCGGCATCCGAGGCATTCGATTCAACTTCGTCAAGCATTTGGGCGGTGTTCCCGATCTGGCCGTGTTTTATCGCCTGCTCGAGCGTATCAAGCCCTTGGGATGGCATGTCGTGCTGCACTTCGATGCCGAAGACATCTTGAGCCAGGGCGAGCTGCTGGGCCGCATCGATGTGCCATTCATCATCGATCACATGGGCCGCGTGAAAGCGGCTGACGGACTTGCGCAACCGCCGTTTCAATCGCTGCTCGCGCTGTACCGGAACAATCCTCTGGCGTGGATCAAGGTATGCGGGTCTGAGCGGGTTTCCAGCGGCAAGCGCCCCTTTCTGGATGCCGTCCCGTTCGCTCAGGCGCTCATCGCGGAAGATGCGAGCCGCATCTTGTGGGGCACCGATTGGCCGCATCCGAACATTACCAAGGACATGCCCAATGACGGTGAGCTGGTGAATCTCTTCGCCCAAATTTGCCCGGACCCTGCGGTTCAGCGACGTATCCTCGTGGACAATCCGACCCGGATGTACTGGTCATGATCATCGATTGCCACGGTCATTACACGACGGCTCCCGGCGAGCTGCAAAAGTTTCGCGATGCGCAGATCGCAGGTTTGAAGTCCGGTCTCGATATCCCGCTCGACGCGCAGGAAAAAATCTCCGACGATCAGATTCGCGACAGCCTGGAGAATGCGCAGCTGAAGCTGCAACGGGCGCGCGGCACGGATATCACGATTTTCTCGCCCCGTGCCTCCGCCATGGCCCATCACATCGGCAATGAGACCACGAGCCGGCGCTGGACGCATGCCTGCAACGATCTCATCCATCGGGTCTGCCTGCTGTATCCGGATAACTTTGTGGGCGTTTGCCAGTTGCCGCAATCACCCGGTGTGCCGCCGGCGCACAGCGCTGCCGAACTCGAGCGCTGCGTATCCGAGCTCGGATTCATCGGCTGTAATTTGAATCCCGACCCGTCAGGGGGCCATTGGAATTCACCGCCGCTCACCGACCGGTATTGGTATCCGTTCTACGAAAAAATGGTCGAGCTCGATGTCCCGGCCATGGTGCATGTCAGTTCGTCATGCAATCCCAACTTCCACGCGACCGGCGCGCACTACATCAATGCCGACACGACCGCGTTCATGCAGTTTCTCACCGCGGATCTGTTCAAGGATTTTCCCACTTTGCGCTTCATCATCCCGCACGGCGGCGGCGCGGTGCCGTATCACTGGGGCCGGTACCGGGGCTTGGCCCAGGATTTGAAGCGTCCGCTGCTCGGCGACTACGTGTTGAAGAACGTCTTTTTCGACACCTGCGTGTACCACTTGCCCGGGATTGAATTGCTGCTCAAGGTCATCCCGGTGGACAACATTCTCTTTGGCTCGGAAATGGTCGGGGCCGTGCGCGGCATCGACCCGGAGACGGGTCAGTATTATGACGACACCAAACGCTACCTGGATGCGTTGAAATTGAGCGAATCCGATCGCTACAAGATATTCGAGGGCAACGCGCGCAAGATTTTCCCGCGACTGAAAGCCGGGAAGCGCGTCACAGGCTAGGCACGATGGGAAGCGTGATGGTCGAGGGTGTTTCCTTGGAATTGTAGATGGTCAAAGTCGGAGCCGGGCTTGCAGCCTCGCGATCGCGCTCCCGGTAATCCGCGCCGGCGACGCTCACCCGCATTCGATGTCCCGTTTTGAATATATAAGAGATCGGCAACAGATCGAACTGAACGCGGACTGTAGTCCCCGGCGTGAGCGGCTGGACGTCTTCGCGATTGCTGCGCCGCCAAGGTAGCCCGATGTAGTTCCAAGGCGCATCGACCACCTTGCGAAGCGACGCCCGCTGCCGTCCGTCGGTCACCGACGTGACGCCGCCGTCCGGCGCGACATCTTCGAGATAGACGAAAACATTGGCGTCGGTCGCATCCACGGACACCGACAAGTCAGCGATCGGGTGTCCGGTGACTTGGGTGTCCTGCTTCAGCACCGGCGAGAGAAAGTGGGTCGCCGACTGCTCCACCGGGCATGGCTGGGCAAACGGCCCGGATTGCAACGCCGGGTCAAAACCGGCCACGCACTTCACGTCATAGCGAATCTGAAAGCGCGTCGCCGCGCCGCTGACCGACGCGGCGAGTCGTGACTTGTCGGCAAGATGCAGCGACAGCGGCGCCGCGGCGGTGAGCGGCCACGTGGAGGAGGTCTGCCACTCGTGTCCCGCCGGCGCATTCACCGTGAAATAGTGGATGGGAGGATCGCTCTCGAAGCCGTTCGCGGTTCCTTTTAAATAGTAATCGAAGAATCGCTGCATCTCGGCGAATAAATCGAACCCTTCATTGCGGCAATGGGTCCACGGCCCGATGGTGATATGCCGCTTGCCGGGCGTCCAATTGTTGAACGTGACTAACCCGTCCTTGCGCAGGTCATCGCGCCAGCCTCCCGTGATATACAGCGCGACCCCCGACTGCCGCATTTGATCCGCATAGGCAGCGATGCTGCCTTCGCTCCAAAATCGGCTGGCCGTCAACGGGCTGAAATCGTCTCGATACGGAATGCCGCGCCACATGGCCGCAAGGTTGGTGCTCTTTTGATGCTCCTGCGCCGCTTGCAGCAGAAGTGTTTTGGATTCGTCGCCGTCGACCGGCTTGGATTTCATGTCCTCCTCGACCGTTCGCTGAACTCCCGTGCCCCACTGGGCGAAAATTCCGCCGCGCAACGTCCAATCGTAGGTGTCCCACGCAAAACAACCCACGAACGCGGCGAGTAAATGCGGAGGCCGCACCGTAATGGCATGCATGGCCGCGGCGCCGGTG
>DATNKC010000040.1:0-7225 GCA_035603615.1 Steroidobacteraceae bacterium
GCAATCAGTTCCTCTGCGGGAGGCTTCGGCGGCGTCGCCAGAAATCCGCCCGATGCGCTTGCCGAGCGCAGCAGACTTTCAACTTCGGCGAGCACGGCGGAGTCCTCGACGTGCCGGGCGCGCAGATTCGCGATCCGCTCCCCTTCGGGCAAGTCGAACATATCGTCCAGCAGCGCATCGACGCGGGCGCGTTGCGCGGCAGTCAGCGGGGCCGTGACTTGATCCTGCATATTCTTATGAGCCTGGCTTGCGGTCAGTGTACCTGAGAGGCGGCGAAGATTCGGTTGCACAGCGCGCCCAGTTTCTGAGGTAACTCGGGAGCCGCCATCGCGATGTCGTCGTTGCCGCCGCGAACCTGGATATCGCAGAGCAGGTCATTCTTCTGCGCGATGACCTCATGAAGCGTGTCCTGCCACACGGCCGCGTCGCCGACGCCTGGAAGTGGACGGACCGGCAGCGGCATTTTTCCAGTCGACCAGGCCTCGAGCGAGGCCTTGCCGAGGCCGGGACGCACACTCACCGTGATGGCCGAGAAACCGGTGGTCAGAAACGCGCACGACTGACCGTCCCCGGCCAACGCCGTGGCATGGGTGATCGGCGCGTGCAACAAGCCCTGCAGATCCGCCGCCTTGAGGACCAGCGTCTCGCAGGGGGAAGTCGGCGCGAGGACGGGTGGCACGGCGCCGGGGGGCGCGGCGCTGGGCGCTTTTGAGCAGCCCGCCAGACTCAAGCATGCGGCACCCAGCAGGATGACCCGTTGCGCGACGGAAATCACCGCGGGCGCGCGCGCCGCCTTGGGGGCCGTGGCCGGTGCGGGCTTGCAGCGGTGAGGAAGGTTCATGTCGCGTTCCTGGTGGATCTGGCAATGAAAACCGGATGCCGCGTTCGAACCCGCCATGAACCTTGGGCGTCGCTTACAGCCAGCGTCGATGGTTATGTCTAGAATCGAACGATGGAAGAGCTACATCCGCTCCCGGACGATGCGCTTACCCGCCTGGAGACGAGCACGGCCTCCGTCGAGGTGCGCCGCATCGCGGCCGAATTGCTGCCCGCCTTTTACCAGCAGCTGCGGCGTATCGCACAACGTACACGCGCGCGAATGGGTGCGGGCCACACCTTACAAACGACGGCGTTGGTTCACGAAGCGTACCTGCGCTTGGGACAGTCACGCAGCTTCGTCGATGAAACCCATTTTTTGCGCGCGGCCGCGCTGGCCATGCGCCATGCCTTGATCAATTACGCCCAATCGCGCGTCGCCGAGAAACGCGGCGGCGGCGGCCCGCACGTGACCCTGTCACATATCGATGAATTCTCCGTCGATTCGGACGAGGGCCTGCTCGCGCTCAATGAGGCGATGGAAAAACTGACCCAAGAGATGCCGCGCCTTGCGGATGTGGTCGAGTGCCGCTTCTTCGGCGGCTACGGCGAAGAAGATACGGCGCGGGCGTTGGGCGTCTCCCTGCGCACCGTGCAGCGCGACTGGCTCAAGGCGCGCGCGTGGTTGTTTCGCGAACTGGGCGGGTCGTCTTAGCGCGGCGGGAATTGCGGCGCCGAACGGCGCTATTTGCCGATACAAAAACTGCTGAAGATCTCTCCCAGCAAATCATCGCTGCTGAATTCCCCGGTAATCTCACCCAAGGCCATTTGCGCCCGCCGCAATTCTTCGGCGAACAGCTCGAATGCCCGCGTCTCTGTCAGTATCTGCGCGGCTTGCACCACGCAGGCTCTGGCGCGATCCAGCGCATCAAGATGGCGGCGCCGCGCCGACAGCGCGCCGGCATCGCCGCTGCGGTAACCGGCGCGGTTCTTTAAATGGGCGCGCAACAGGTCAAGGCCGGCGCCGGTCCTGGCGCTCAAAAACACCTGCGGCGGATCGCTCGATTCATCGACGCGGGCCTCTGCGCCGCTCAAGTCGATCTTGTTGAAGATCAGAGTGACCGGCACACCCTGCGGGAGTTCACTGAGCTCGGCCGCCAGGTCCGATGCACTGCCTTCGCCGCCGGGCACGGCCGCGTCCAAAATGTACAGCACGCGGTCCGCGCGCTTGAGCTCAGCGAGCGCGCGGCGGACCCCTTCGGCTTCGACCACATCCGCTGCCGTGCGCAGGCCCGCGGTATCGACCAGATTCAAGGGCAGACCGTCCAGATGGACCTGCTGGCGCAGGACGTCGCGCGTGGTGCCCGGCTGATCGGTGACGATGGCGATCTCATCGCCTGCGAGTTTATTCAACAAACTGGATTTTCCGGCGTTGGGCTTGCCGGCGATGACCACGTTCAAGCCCTCGCGCAGCAGCGCGCCCTGGCGCGCCGCCGCCCTGATGGCATCGAAGCTGATGAAGATCTTTGCGATCCGACGCCCTAGCTCGCTGCCGGGAACGAAATCCAGTTCCTCGTCCGGAAAATCGATGGCCGCTTCCACGAGCGTGCGCAGCTCCGTGATTTGCGCCTGCAGCTCATTGATGTGCGCGGAGAATTCTCCCTGCATGGAACGCACGGCCGCGCGCGCCGCCGCGACGCTGCCGGCGTCGATGAGATCCGCGATGGCTTCGGCCTGGGCAATATCGATCTTGCCGTTTAAAAACGCGCGTTCTGTGAATTCGCCCGGTCTGGCCATCCGGCAGCCCAGCTCGATCAGCCGCTGCAACAGTGAATCGAGCACCAAGACCCCGCCGTGGCCCTGCAGTTCCAAGACGTGTTCGCCGGTGTAGGAGGCCGGAGCGGGGAAGTACAGTGCCAGTCCCTGGTCGAGCCACTCGCCGTCGCCGGCCCGGAAGTGTGCAACTTGTGCGACGCGCGCCGGCGGAAGATTACCGATGATCGAATCGGCGATCTGTGGAACGTTCGGACCTGAAACCCGGATCACCCCGACCGCGCCACGCCCCGGGGCGGTGGCGATGGCGACGATGGTGTCTCTCGAGAGCACGGACTAGGAGCCTGTCTGAGGATTCTATGCGCGCTGCTTGGCAGCCTCGGCTTCGACCACTTTATTCACGCGCCACTGTTGCGCGATCGACAGCACCGTGTTGGTGAGCCAGTAGAGCGTCAGTCCCGAGGGGAAAAACGCCATCATGCCCGTCATGATCAGCGGCATGAACTGCATGATCTTGGCCTGCATCGGATCGGGCGGCGCGGGATTCAGTTTGAACTGCGCGAACATGGCGCCGCCCATCAGCAAGGGCAGCACGAAGTACGGGTCACGCGAGGACAGATCATTGATCCACAGCAGAAACGGCGCCTGGCGCATTTCCACACTCTCCAGCAGCACCCGGTAGAAAGAAATGAACACGGGAATCTGCACGACCATCGGCAGACAGCCCGCCAGCGGATTGATCTTTTCCTTCTTGTACAGATCCATCATGGCCCGGCCCAATTTCTCGCGGTCGTCCTTGAAAGTTTCCTGAATCTGCTTCATGCGCGGACCCACCGCGCGCATCTTGGCCATGGAACGGCCGCTGGCCTGTTGCAAGGGATAGAACAACAGCTTGATCAGCAGCGTGACCAGGATGATCGACCAACCCCAATTGCCGGTCAGCTTGTGGACGAAGTTGAGCCCGGTGAACAAAGGCTGCGCCAGCACCGTTAAGATTCCAAAGTCGACGGTCCGCTCCAAATTCCTGCCCATCGCCGCGAGCTGCGATTGCAATTTGGGACCGACAAACAAGTCTTCGTGGAACCGCACCGCCGCGCCGGCGGGCACATCGACCATGGGGCCGGTGGCGCTGATCAGGTATTCGTTGTTGCGAACCTGCAGCTGATATTGATAGGGCTGGTTCAACGGTGGCACGACCGCCGTGACGAATTGATGCTGCAGCGATGCCAGCCAACCGTTGTTGATGGTCGCCGAGTATTTCGAGTCGCTGTCGCTTTCGACGTTCAGATCCTTCGACTTGGTGCCGTCGTAAACGGCAGGACCTTTGAACGAGTAGGTTTCGACGTCGAAATAAGAACGTGACGCATGTTCCCAGTGGCGCAGGATCTGGGCATATGACGCTAATTTTCGCGGCGCGGTGCCGTCGTTCTTCACGTCGTAGTCAAGGCCGATGGCGTACTGGCCGCGCTTGAAGACGAAGGTCTTGGTGACGGTCATGCCGTGTCCGTCGGTCCAGGTCAACGGCACGCGCAACTCGTCGGCACCCGGCGCGAGCACAAAACTCGTTTGCTCGGATTTCCACGCGGCCAAGTGGGTGGGCGCCGCCTCGCCGGCTGCCCCGATGAGTCCGCTCTGCAATACGTACAGGGTCGGCGGGGGCTCGTAACTCAAGAGCCTGACCGGAATATTCGGCGTGTCCTTGCGCAGCGGATATTCCTTCAAATCGGACTGGTCAAGCTCGCCGCCCTTGAGATTGATGCCGATTTCCAGCACATCGGTGCTGACGCGCAACGGTGTCGTGGGTGCTTCAGAAGCAGCCCCGGCCGGCGCTCCTGCGGACGCGGCTGCCGCGGCGGCGGGAGGCACGGCGGCGGGCGGCGCGCCGTTGGAACTTTGCGGCACAGGAGTCGGTGCAGCGGATGGCGCTTGCGGCAGCGAATCGGCCAAGGTGTTGGCGGGCGCTGACGGCGTGGGCACATTGCCGGTGCCCGTTTGCGCGGTCTGCGGCATCGCCGCCGGCGCATAGTCATGCATCCAGGTCTGATAGTTCAGAAACAGGATCGCGGCGAGCACGCCCCAAAGCATGAGACGGATATTAGGCATGAGTCGCCCTCTTATCCGGCACCGGGTCGTAGCCGCCTTCCCTAAAGGGGTGACAGCGCAGCACGCGCTTGAGGCCCAGCCAACATCCTCGCAGGACACCGTAGCGTTCGATGGCGGTATGCGCGTAACAAGAACACGACGGATAGAAGCGGCAGCGGGGCCCGAGCATGGGTGAGATCGCCAGCTGATAAGCGCGGATGATCCACAACAAAAGTTGGCGGGGCGTGATCATTTCTGGATCGACTTCCAATGCTCATCGAGGCTTAAACGCAATTCGCGAACGGTTGCAGCTCGCGCCGCGTCCCGGGCGGACACGGTAACATCGACCGGCGGCAAGGAGTGTTGGTTCAAGCGAAAGGATTCTCGTGCGAGGCGTTTGATGCGATTGCGTGCTACGGCGGTACCGAAAGTTCGCGTCGCGATGCTCAATCCCAACCGAGCGTGGGTTTCATGGTTGGCCACAACAGACAAGCTGAAAAACGCATCGGAAAATCTTTTACCGCGCCGCTTCACGTCTCTAAATTCGGCCGGCTGATGCAAACGCTTGCGCGGCTCGAACGTCAGTTTACGGATCGGAAAGCGCCCCGGAAGGATCGCGCTACGGGCAGAGCTTCTTGCGGCCCTTGGCACGGCGGCGAGCCAGCAATCGGCGGCCGCTCTTCGTGGCCATGCGCGCGCGGAAGCCGTGGGTACGGGCACGATGCAAATTACTGGGGTTGAAGGTACGTTTCATAGCAGCGCAACTCGAGCAAAAACCACGGGGTAAATCAATGGGCTGGGCGATTTACGAAGGACGGCAAGGGTACTGACCGAGGCTTGATGTGTCAATAGACGCCCCTCCAACTTGGAGCTAGACTCCCTGCCCTTTCGTTCGCTTTGCCCCTTGTCACCAACCTAGGAGAGCGCTCTTGCCGGAGTCGCTATGGAACCGCTGTCTGCGAGTACTCGAGGGCGAGCTCCCGGAACAGCAGTTCAACACCTGGGTGCGACCCCTGCAAGCCGTGGAACGCGAAGGCGAACTCAAGCTGCTGGCGCCGAACCGTTATGTCATCGAGTGGCTGGGTCAAAACCTCCTACCCCGCATCAAGGAGCTCATCCTTGCCTTTGCGGAAGGGCTCGCCCCGGAAGTCGCGCTCGATGTGGGGACGCGAGCCGGCATCATCGTTCAGGTTCCTCCGGCGGCCCTGCGGGATGACGGTGCCAGTGCGGCGGCACGAGCGCGCAAGCTGGCACCGGTCGTGCTCGGCAGCCGCATCAACGCGGAGTTTACTTTCGACAGTTTCGTCGAAGGCAAGAGCAACCAGCTCGCCAAGGCGGCCGCGATCCAAGTCGCGGGAAATCCGGGCCGGGCGTACAACCCTTTGTTCATCTACGGCGGCGTGGGCCTGGGCAAGACGCACTTGATGCACGCGGTGGCCAACAAACTGAAAGAACGCAACGGCGAGGCGCGCCTGGCCTACGTGCACAGCGAGCGATTCGTGGGCGATATGGTGCGCGCCTTGCAGCACAACACCATCAACGATTTCAAGGCGGCTTATCGATCCTTGGATTGCCTGATGATCGACGATATCCAGTTTTTTGCGGGAAAAGACCGCTCCCAGGAAGAATTCTTCCACACCTTCAACGCGCTGCTCGAGAGTCAGCAACAGGTGATCTTGACCTGCGATCGCTATCCGAAAGAAGTCGACGGACTCGAGGAGCGGTTGAAGTCGCGCTTCGGCTGGGGCCTGACCGTTGCCATCGAGCCGCCCGAGTTGGAAACTTGCGTCGCGATCTTGATGAGCAAGGCCGCCATGACGCACGTCGATCTGCCGGAAGAAGTCGCCTTCTTCATCGCCAAAAGGATTCGTTCGAACGTGCGCGAATTGGAAGGCGCGCTGCGTAGAGTGGTCGCGACCTCCAATTTTACCGGCAGACCGATTACGCTGGAGTTCGCCAAGGAAGCGTTGCGGGATCTTTTGGCGTTGCAAGAGAAGTTGGTCACGATTGAAAATATCCAAAAGACCGTGGCCGAGTATTACAAAATCAGGATCGCGGATTTACTGTCGAAACGGCGCAGCCGTTCGATCGCTCGGCCGCGGCAAGTCGCGATGGCATTGGCGAAGGAATTGACCAATCACAGCCTGCCGGAAATCGGCGATGCATTTGGCGGTCGGGACCACACCACCGTACTGCATGCTTGCCGGCGCGTGAAAGAGTTGCGCGAGACGGAGCGGCGCATTGGCGAGGACTACTTAAACCTGTTAAGAACCCTGGCGGGATAGGGTAGGAAAAACTGTGGATGAAGCTGTGGATAAAGATATCCACAGGAGAGTGACAATTTACAGGCGGCCTGTGGACAAGTGTCAGAGGGTTTTCGTGTGTTTGTAATATATTGTTTTATATAGGTTTAAATGCGTTATCCACAGTAATTTGGTCCTTCATTAATCATAGTAATAATCTCTTTTAAGAATCTAAATCTAAGATGTAAGACGGTGAGCCCATGAAATTGACGGCAGAGCGCGAGAAATTATTGACCCCCCTCCAGGCGGTC
>DATNKC010000041.1:0-4147 GCA_035603615.1 Steroidobacteraceae bacterium
GATGGCGATCTGCTTCATTTTCACTTCGAGGGGTACTTCGAGCCATCGACCCACGGCACCGATGCCTGCATTCGCGACCAGTAATCCAATCTCCAAATCCGCTATCGCATCGATGGCCGCATTCAGTGCGACGGCGTCGGATAGGTCGACGGTCACCGTTCTCACCTCGACAGCATGATCGCGTCTCAATGCTGCCGCTGTTTCTTCGAGACGTTTGGTGTTGATGTCCAGCAATATCAGCGGCATCTTCATGGCGGCCAGGCGCGCCGCATAGCCAGCACCGATTCCTTCGGCACCGCCTGAAATGATCGCCCACTTGCCGTATCGCTGAGAAAAATCTGGACGCTGTGACATGTAATCTATCGTCCCACGGGATAGAAGATCGATTTCTCTTGAGTAAATTCTTTGAGCCAGTCGGGACCGTATTCGCGGCCGATGCCGGAGCGCTTGTAGCCACCGATGGGCGCGTAAGGCATCTTGCCGGTACCGCCGTTGATATAAATGCTGCCCGTGCGCATTTTGAGGGACATCTCGTAAGCCGTTGCGGCGTCCGCACTCAAGATGCCGCCGTTCAAGCCATAACGCGAATCGTTAGCCAGCGCAATTGCCTCATCGTCAGTGTCGAATCCGATCGTGACGCCGACCGGTCCGAACACCTCCTCTTGTGCGATAGTCATGCGATTGTCGACGTCATCGAACAACGTGATGTCGGTAAAAAATCCCTTGGGTAAATGCGCCGGCCGGCCGCCGCCCACCACCAATTTCGCGCCCTCCTCTTTCCCTTTCGCCACGAGTCGCTCGACCTTGGCACGCTGTGACTCGCGAATCAGCGGACCCATGAGCACCGTGGGATCGGAAGGATCGCCGATCTTCCACTGCGCTGCCACGGCTGCCGCCGTTTGCACGAATTGCTGGCGAATGGAGTTGTGCACGAGAAAACGCGTGAGCAGCGCGCAGCCCTGGCCGCAATTGACCGAAAGACCTGCGACAGCACCGATCGCTGCTTGTTGAATGTCCGCATCCGCCCGCACAATCAACGCCGATTTTCCGCCAAGCTCCAAATGCACTCGCTTTAAAGTGGCGGCAGCCTGTTGCATGATGGCTATGCCGACCGCTTCGGAACCGGTGAAGCTCACCATGTCGATGTCGGGGTGCGAACTCAAGACGGAGCCGACACCGTTTCCCCCGGTAACGATATTGAGAACTCCTTTCGGCAGGCCAATTGCCTCGGCGAATTCACCGAAAAGCAATGCCGAGTACGGCGTGAACGGCGAGGGCTTGAGCACCAACGTGTTGCCCGCCAGCAGTACGGGGACGATTTTCGACAAGTTCAGCAGAAACGGGAAGTTGTAGCCGGTGATTCCAGCGACCACGCCGACCGGCTCGCGCACCGTCGTACCGCCGCCGAGAATGCGTGGACCTGAAGGATTCATGGCATTCGGCGTAAATTCGAGCGGCAGATAGCGACGATCATCTTGCGACGAATACTCGAGAGCACTGGCAAAATGACTGAGCGGCGCGCCGACTTGCATCGCATGGGTGATGCCCTGAGCACAGCCGACTTCGGCGATGATGAGTTGAGCTATCTGCTCGCGTTTGGCGTCGAGCGCAGCATGCAGTTTTTTTAGAATCGCCGCACGCTCAGCCATAGCAAGCTGCGGCCATGGTCCGTGGTCGAATGCCTTGCGTGCGGCTTCAATAGCTGTGCGTGCGGCGCCGACATCTCCCACGGGCGCAAAACCGATCTCCTGCTCAGTGGACGGATTGACTACCGCTTCGACGTCGCTGACTTTCTCCCAGCGTCCATCGACATAAAGATGTTTTAGGTGCGTATACGGAATGGCCTGCATGATCGTCCTTCTTTTAGGCGGCCCGCGCCGCGGCGGTCCGCGATGCCAGAATCAATTGCGCTGCGCGAAGTCCGATCACCATCGCCGGGGCGTTGGTATTGCCAGAGGTGATGGTCGGCATGATGGAAGTATCGGCTACGCGCACATTGTCGACCCCACGCAACTTCAGTTGCGGATCGAGCGGTGCGGCGGAATCGTTCCCCATGCGTACGGTGCCGCAGACGTGATAGGCAGTGTTTCCAGAATTAAGAAATGCGTCGATAATTTGCTCATCGGACTGGATTTCATTTCCGGGAGTCGTCGCAGAGACCAGCCACGGCGCCAGAGCGGGCTGCGCCGCCAGATTACGAATCCAACGAAACAGGGAAATGGCCGAGCGCCTGTCGATGTCTGCGGACAGGTGATTCGCGTCGATGTACGGTCGAGTCGCCGGATCGGGTGACTGAATGCGAATCGTTCCCTGGCTTTCTGGGCGCATGAAGTAGCCGCCAATGGTTGCTCCGGGTTGCGAGTCAATGTTCACTTCACTGCCCGAGCCGCTCATGGAATAGAGGCCGAGGCCGATCTGTGCATCGGGGCGATCGAGCTCAGGACGTGTCTTCACGAAACCGCCGACTTCGTGGGCAGAGTGCGTGAGCGGGCCCTTGGAGCGCAGGGTGTAATCCAGCATCGAGCGCAACAGGCCTATACCGCTGAAGCGGCTGTTGAGGCTGCCGCCCGTGACGCGGTACTGCATGGCAAGGTAGCGATGTTCGCGCAGGTTTGCGCCGATCGATGGCGCATCGACCACGACGGGGATTCCCAGGCTCTGCAAGTGCACCCCCGGTCCAATGCCGGACAATTGCAAGAGCTTCGGCGATTCGATCGCACCGGCGGCCAGGATGAGTTCGCCGGCGATTGGAATGGTGCGCGCGCCGTTGCCATCCTTCACGGTAATGGCGGTCGCACGGCGGTTTTGAAATTCGACACGCAGCACATCGGTGCCGGTGAGAACTTGAAGGTTTGGGCGAGCCAGGGCCGGCTCCAGGAACGCCCGAACGGCGCTGAAGCGCTTTCCCTTATAGGTGGTGACGGGTTGATAACCCATTCCGCCCTGCCCTGACGTATTGGCTTCATTGATGTCGAGCACGCGAGGCGTGCCGACCTGAATCGCGGCGTTCAGTACCGCTTCGCAAAGCGCATTGCCTTGCGGATGAACGGTGACTTTCAGCGGGCCGCCGACTCCGCGCCATTCGCCCGCACCGAGTTCGTGGTCCTCCAGCGCGACGAACAAGGGACCCATCTGTCGCCAGCCCCAGCCTGCACAGCCAAGCGCCTCCCAATTGTCGTAGTCTGCCGGCGCGCCACGCACGTAAACCATCCCATTGATAGAACTGGATCCGCCCAACACGCGCCCCTTCAACCACAACTCGGGTTTAAGCCCGACGCGCGGCGCGACTTGGTAGTCCCAAACATGCGGATTACCGGCTGCGAGAAGCTTGCCGATGCCGCGCGGCATCGCTATCAACGGGCTGGTGTCGGGGGGCCCGCTTTCAATCAAGAGCACCGAGGTGGAGCGATCTTCAGACAAGCGATTGGCAAGCACGCAGCCGGCAGAGCCTGCGCCGACGATAATGTAGTCGTATGTCTGGACCAAGATTCCTCCAATCCGATTCGCGGCCGTTCGCCCGTTGAACCGCGGCTTTCTTTTAAGGCCCCATGGAAAAACTTTGAGCGGCGAGTGCTTTGATCTCGGTTTCATCCGCCGGGAGAATGAAGCCCGCGCCGATCGCGGTCTTCAGGGAGGCGCTGAACTTCCCGAGATATTCCGTCTTGCCGCCGGGATACAGCTTGGCCAGCACCTCTGCATGGAAGGGTTCAGTCGTTCCCAGCAAGTCAGGCAACCCCCTTGGGGCCTGACCCAGGCCCGCTACGAGACCGGACAAGCGCGAAGTGGGCACATCGACCCAAGGCGAGCGAATGCCGCCGGCGGCATTGCCGTTCGCATCCAGCACCAATTGCGGCGTGGCCGACGTATTGACGTCGAGACGTTGGCCGTGCGGAGGTGCTTGCTTGGAAACGACCCATCGATTCAGCGAGGCCAGCGCCGCTTGCATGATGTAGTGGTGTTGGGGAGCGGCGTTGATGGGCTGCGGAAGCGTCATCCCCATGACATTGTTGGTCGGCGTAAAGGCCTTCGCCAGCGTCTCGATAGGCGCCGAGCCTGAGTCGAGGGCCGAAACGGCAAGCACATAGAGATCGCCGTGCGCGGTACCCGCGACCTCCCACACTCTCAAGTGATCGTTGTCGGGCTGGCG
>DATNKC010000042.1:0-2969 GCA_035603615.1 Steroidobacteraceae bacterium
GCAACGGCATTGCCGGCGAGCTGGCGCACCAGCCGCGCTTGCGGCGTGTCGCCGCTGGAGAAGGCAATCCGCACGCCTGCGCGCTGCAGCCGTGCCGCGTTTTCCAGTGAGGAAGCGAGACGATCGAAGTCGATCGGCAGATCGTTGAGCGGATCGAGAATCACGGGAACGTTGGCCTTCGCGAGATCCTTCGCGACCAGCCACGCTTCGTCGCCGCCGAGAATGACGGGCTTGATGCCCGCACGCTCTGCGAATGACACGACTTCACGGATGTCGGAGGCGCGGTCGACTTGAAAGACGACCCGTCCGCCCATGAGATAACGATTCAACGCTTCTCGGCCGGCGGCGTGCAGCAGGGCCCCTTGGGTTATGGGGTTCTGGTTGCGGGCTTCGTGAATGGCCTGCTCGAGCAGCATGTACTCCGCGGCGCGCGTTCCCCCGGCCACTCGCGCGCCGGTACTGCCCATTTGCACGAACAGTGAACGGCTGCCCGGCAGCGCGGCGTCGTATCGGCCATCGAGCGTGACTGCCGAACCCTGGCCGCCAATGATGCTGTCTTCGGCGCTCGGTGCAAGGACGGTCCACGTCACGCCTTCAACGCGTGTGATGGGCACGACGAACGAGCGCGGGTTGAATGCTGCCGTGACGTCGAGTTCCGGGCGCCACTGCTGTTCCCATGCCGGCGATTTTTGGTTCAAGGTCGAATCGACGGTTTGGGATTCTCCCTCGATTTCTTCGATGCCGACATCAGTCACCCCGCCGAATAGACCGGGCGTCAGCTCCTTGCCCTTGGCATCGATGACGGTCGCGTTCGGCGCTGCCGCCTCCGCGCCGATTGCGACGATGACGCCGCCGCGCACCAAAACATCGGTGTTCTTGAGGGTGCCCTTTGCGGACGCGGTGTGGACAGTCGCGCCGCGGATGAGGAATTCCTGAGCCGTCGCGCACTGCGCGCCGATGATGCTTGCGGCCAAAACGACAAGATGAAGAGACTTCATAGGGGCGACTCCGCAATATGCCGGCCCAAGAGGAAATCGGATCTCGGCGAAGGTGTGGGATGCGCGCGATCGAAGCTGAGCGCGCCGTCGATGAACACTTGCTCGGCGAGTGCGTAAACGCTGAAGGGGTTGCCGTTCCAAATGACGACATCCGCTCCCTTGCCGGGCTCGAGCGTGCCGATGCGATCGTCGAGACCCAGCGACTTCGCGGGATTGAGGGTCAGCCAGCGGATTGCGCGTTCCGGCGGGACCGTCAACCCAACGCGCGCACCATGCGCCATCGCCTTGGCAACCTCCTGGTTCAGGCGCTGAATGCCATCGCCGGAATCGGAGTGCACGATGGCGCAACTGTGTTCGGGGAAATCGACGATGGCGAGATTTTCCTGTATCCCGTCATAGGCTTCCATTTTGAAGCCCCACCAGTCGGCCCACATCGCCGCACACACGTTTTTGTCGGCGAGGCGGTCGGCGATCTTGTAGGCCTCCACGGCGTGATGGAATGCAGTGATCTTGAAGCCAAATTCGTCGGCCACATCGAGCATCGTCGCCATTTCGTCGGAACGATAGCAGTGCATGTGCACGCGAATGTTGCCTTTCATCACTTCAGCCAAAGTCTCCAGCTTCAGATCGCGCTTGGGAGGACTCGGCGGCATGGGCTCTTTGTCCCCGGCGCCGTCCTTGTCCTTGGATTTCTTGGCGCCGCCATCCGCATGCTCCGCCTTTTTCTTGTTGTATTCCGCAAGTTCGCGATGATACTTGTCCCACTGCTGCTGATAATCCTGCGCATCGGCAAAAGCTTGGCGGTATCCCGCAACGTTGCCCATGCGGGTCGAAGGCGCTTGATTCTTGCTGCCGTAGACGCGCTTCGGATTCTCGCCGCAGGCCATCTTCAGGCCGTAGGCGGCGCCGGGAAATTTCATGGCTTGATAGGTCACGGCCTGAACATTCTTGAGCACCACGGAACGGCCGCCGATGAGATTCGCCGAGCCGGGAAGAATCTGCAGGGTCGTGACGCCGCCTTCGAGCGCCATCTCGAATCCAGGATCTTGCGGCCAGACAGAATGTTCTGCCCAAACATTGGAGGTCACCGGGCTGGTCGCTTCGTTGCCATCATCGAGGCCTTTAACCGCGGGGCTTGCGTAGACGCCCAGGTGCGAATGGATATCGATGATGCCCGGCGTTACCCATTTGCCGTGTGCATCGATGATGCGCGCCTCTGCGGGGGCGGTCAGCCCTTTGCCTATCGATTGTATTTTGCCGTTGCTGATCAGTACGTCCGTGCCCTCGAGGCGCTCACCGGTGCCGGTGAGAACGGTCGCGCCCTGGATCAGCACCGGCGCATTGACGGGCACTTGATATGTCGATGGAAAAGGTTCCGCCGCCAAGACCCCGGATACCGCAAAAGCGGTGGAAAAGAGCAGCGCCGCGCGGCGCGAAGTTGCGTTCATTGTGCCGATCACCCCCGATATTTGGACGCCGAACTTTATAAACTCTAAAGTGCGGGTGCGCGATTATAGTGCCTTGGCGTGCCGGCGTTCATTCGATTTAAACGGCTGCGTCGGATAATTTGCCGAGCTGCGAGGACTGTAACAACAGATTTGCCGCTGCTTGAAGTCCGTCCCGATCCTCGTGATCGAACCGGGATAGGTTCGGGCTGTCCAGATCCAGCACGCCCAACAGCCTTCCCGCCTGCACCAAGGGCACCACGATCTCGGAGCGCGACGCCGCGTCGCAGGCAATGTGTCCCGGGAATTCATTCACGTCCGGCACCACCAAAATCTCCCGGCGCGCGGCGGCAGTGCCGCAGACCCCGCGGCCCAGTGGAATGCGCACGCAGGCGACTTTTCCTTGGAAGGGCCCCAGCACCAGCTCGCCGCCCTGCATAAAGTAGAATCCCACCCAATTCACATCGGGCAGCATTTGATACAGCAGGGCGCACATATTGGCGGCGTTGGCCAAGCCGTTGCGCTC